>JBOHBY010000480.1:0-10591 GCA_050698635.1 Spirillospora sp. | reverse complement strand
CGAGCGCACGCGCAACGGCTGGTATCACTGGGGCATGCAGGAAGAGACGGCACGCTCCGCGATCGACACGTTCATCTCCGCGTTCAACGCCTCGGCCGACAGCTATGTGACTGCCCTGCTCTCCCAGGCCCTGACCTCAGATGTGGTCTTCTGGGGACCGTTGGGTCGCAGCGAAGGAATCGCGACGGTCGAGCGGTTCGTGCTGGACCTCCGGCGCCACCCGGCGGGGACCGGCACGATGGTGCGCTGCTCAGCGGTGGACATGCCTGACGAGTGGGCCCGGTACCAGTGGGCCTTCACCACGCCGGATGGAGGCCCCCGCCTGGCGGGAACCGACGTCGTCCATCTGCGGCGGAGCCTCATCGACCAGATCATCGTCTTTGCGGGGGAGATCGAGCCGTCCGCCTCCTGAGTCGTCCTTCTGTCGCTGTCCTTCTCGTGAACTTGTCCCTTCCGGCACTCCGGGGCTGCGGTTCGCGGTCGGTCAGGCTGCGGCGTTGAGGGGGCGTCCGCCCCAGCGGATACTCTTCTCGCTACGGATGCGGGCGCGTTCCTTGCGTTGGGTGGCAAGTACGTCGGGGTGGCGGGCGTTGGCGGTGCGCCGGTCACGTCCAGCGCAGGTAGCGGTGCAGTGCCTGGGTTTGCGTGGGGTGGCTGCGGTGGTGGGAGTTGGCCAGGGTGAACTGCCGCAGCGGGCCGGAGTGGGCCTCGATCGGGTTGGCCCAGGATGCGTAGGTCGGGGTGAAGCACAGCTCGACCTTGTTCTTCTTCGCCCAGCGGCGGATGCGATCTCGTCCAGCCGGATGGTGTGGCGGGCGGCGAGCCTGTGGCCCGGTGCCAGGAGTGCGGCCAGGGGGCGCGGGCGAGCGCTCGGCTGTTGAGGTTCGGGATCTCGGCGTCCTCGGCCAAGCCCAGGAACGCGACGTCGAGCGCACCCTCGCGGACCTGGTCGGCGAGGGCGTCGCTGCCACGGGTGAGGAGGCTGATCCGCACCTGCGGGTGTTCCTGGTGGAAGGATCTCAACACTGCCGGGACGTCGACGGCCGCCACCGTGGGGATCATGCCGACGGCGAGACGGCCGCGGATCTCGCCGGTGGCGGCGTAGACCTCGGCCCGCGCCCGTTCCGCGGCCGCGAGGCATTCGCGCGCCGCCGGGAGAAAGGCGGCGCCCGCCGGTGTCAGCGCGACCGACCTGCTGGTGCGGTGGAAGAGCCTGGCGCCCAGCTCCTGCTCAAGCTTCGCGACCTGGTGGCTCAACGCCGACTGGACGACGGAACACCGCTCGGCGGCGCGGGTGAAGTTGCCGAGCTCTGCAACGGCGACGACGTATTCCAATTGCTGGAGGTTCACGAAACAATAGTGAATCGCGATCAGTCTCATGAAAACAATGCATTGGACTCATCACGGGCCACTGCTTCACCCTGGCGGGCATGCGAACGTCCAACGGCTGCCAAGCGAGATGGGAAACGACATGACTGCCGTCTACACCTGGGACGTCTTCTCCACCCTCGACGGCTACGGCTCCTACGCCGAGGGCGCCGACTGGGGCGGGTATTGGAGCAAGCAGGGTCCCGAACTGCTCGCGAGCCGCGCCGCCGCGTTCGACACCGAGCAGCGGATGGTCTTCGGCGCCACGACCTTCCGCGAGACCGCTCAGATCATGTCGTCGGGCATCGATCCCAACACGCTCGACGAGTGGAACGTCCTCACGATGAACACGCCGGCGACGGTGATCTCGTCCACGCTGCGCGACACCCTCGGCTGGCCGGACGCGACCATCGTCAGCGGCGACGCCGTGGACATCGTCGCCCGGCTCAAGAAGGAGTCGGACGTGCCGCTGCGCTCGCAGGCAAGCCTGTCGCTGAACTGGGCGCTCATGGCCGCCGGCCTCGTCGACCGCCTCCAGGTGACGATCTTCCCCGTCATCTCCGGACGGACCGGGACCAGCCCCATCCTCGGCGGCGCGGCCGACTTCGACCTTGAGCTGCTCGAAAGCCGGACGCTCGACGACCGCACCCAGCAACTCGTCTACCGTCCCACTCCGCGATGATGGCGCCGTCCCGCAGGGTTTTGCAGATGCGCCTGGTCGTCGAGGCCGACGACTACGACGAAGCGGTGCGGTTCTGCGAAGCGAGCGAAGACTGAGGCGGGGCCACTAGGGCAAGATGGCGATCATGCCGCGACGTGTGGTCGGGGACCCGGCCGTCGAGTCCTGGGTCGGAAGCGCCGAGGAGCGCGAATCGATGCGCGCCCACGCCGAACGTGAACGGCTGGTGCGTGAGCGGGTCGCCGTGGCACTGCAAAGGGCCGACTTCGAGGCCGCCGAAGCCGCCGGATATGACCGCACGGCCGTCGACCGGCTTGCGCGGTTCAATGCCGAGACCGTCCCTGACCTGGACGATCTCGCACAGCGCCTGAACACCGAAGGTCATGCACCCTCGCAGGGCCTTCAATGGGATGCCGGTAACGTCGCCGCCTGCATCGAGTTGCTGTGGCCGTATGCAGCCCTGCACGAATGGCCAGAGCACCACGGCACCTATCCCGGATATCTGGGCGGGCTGCGGGACGGGCTCACACTCACCATGCCGTTCGACGTCATCGGCCCCCGGCGACATCAACTCAGTTGCACGCGCTGCGACGCCCTATGGCCAACGGGCTGGCCGGACGCCGACCATCGCGACCCGTACCAGCGCCATTGCCCAGATTGCAGAATGCCAGGCGCCGCAACCGGCGTCGTGGACGAGCAACGCGAACACAGCATCATCGACATGCACTGGCTGATGTTCCGCTTCGCACCGTCTCCCGTCGGACCATGCCCGGAGTGCGGTGGCACCCGGGACCTGGTCGCCCGTGGCTACATGGAAATCAAGGAACGCGTCCTGTACTGGTCATGCGGCCAGGCCGACGAGCTGGGAACGCGCGGGCAGCCCGACAGCCATTACATGCGCTCGCTCGAACGCGCCGAATGGGAGTCGACCGCAGCGCATTACGCGTACTGGCTCGCGGTCGACATGTTGCGCCTGGCCGAACAGACAGGAGAGGTGACCGAACTCCCCGTCGGCGCCGAGTACGAAGCGCTCGACGGCTCCGGCACCCGATGGATTTACCACTCTTCCGGTTGGCAACAACTCACTGGCTGAATCATGGCTGCTCGGTTTGGGGTTGGTGACGGGCGTCCCAGGCGCCGTTGCCTAGCCGCTCGCCGTCGCCTAGTGGTGGTCTGAGCTTGGGGCGGTGGTGTCGGCCTTGCTGTAGAGGACTTCGCGGGCCTGTTCGGCGGAGCGGGTGATGCTTTCGCCGACGAATTCGAGGAAGCGGGCGGCGTTCTCCAGGCGGACGGCGGCCGGGGTGCCGGGACCGAGGATCGCGACGCCCTGCCGTGCGGTGTCGACCAGCTGGGCGTTGGCCCGGGCGCTGGCCAGTATCGACTGGTACCAGAGGTCGTCGTCGACGATGTAGCGGTCGCGGCGGTGCTCGTCGCGTTCCCGGCGGACGAGGTCCTGGCCTTCGAGGAAGGTGATCGCCTTGGAGATGGTCGCCGGGCTGACCTGGAGGCGCCGGGCCAGTTCGGACGCGGTGAGGCTGCCCGAGTCGGTCGTGTAGAGGCAGGCCATCACCCTGGACATCATCTTGGGCAGGCCCGAGGCCATCATGACCGTGATGAAGGTCTCCTCGTACTCGCGCACGGCCTCCGGGTCGCGTCCGTGGGGTTGGGGGGGCGCCTCCGCCGCCGGGGGCGCGGCCTGCCTGCGGCGGCGGGCGCGGCGTTCGGTTGCACGATGGGCCAGGTCGGGACGGTAGGCGGTGGGCCCGCCGTTGCGCATCACCTCGCGCGTGACCGTCGAGGTCGGACGATCAAGGCGCCTGGCGATCTCCGCGTAGGCGAGACCGTCGGCCAGCCCCTGCGCGATCTGCTGACGTTCCTGCTGGGTGAGCCTGCCTCCCGGCACCGCGACCTCCTGCGCACTCCCGCTCCGCTTCCGAGGTACCCCAGCTTAGCGTTCACCTTCAGTCAGTTGCAACGCACGGCGCCAGCTTGTTGCATTCGACTTCATCGCGATCGCAACGATTTCTCTGCTTCTACCTGCGAATATAGTGTTCTCTTGCAACATGCTTGTTGCTGGAATCATGAACGCAACGTAGCGTTTCCGGTGTCAGAAACAACGAGCACAGTGCAGGAGAGACCGATGCAGACGTTCAGCACCCCCGCCCCGATCGCCGCCGTCCTGGACATCGCCGCCGGGCGCGTGCAGGTGATCGCCGCCGACCGGGCCGACACCACGGTCGAGGTCCGGCCCGTGAACGCCTCGAAGGGGCGGGACGTGAAGGCGGCCGAGCAGACCACGGTCGAGTACGGCGACGACGGCGTCCTGCGGATCGAGACGGCGGCGAAGACCCAGCACTTCGGGCCGACGGGGTCGGTCGAGGTGACGCTCCGGCTGCCCGCCGGGTCCCGGGTCGAGGGCAAGGCCGCCGCCGCCGAGTTCCGGACCGTCGGACGGCTCGGCGACGTCGCCTTCGAGGGCGCCTACCACCAGATCAAGCTGGACGAGGCCGCGGACGTCCGGCTCACCGCGATCGACGGCGACGTCGAGGTCGGACGGCTCGGCGGCCCCGCGGAGATCAGCACGACGCGCGGCGACATCCGGATCACCGAGGCCGTGGGCGGCACGGTCGTGCTCCGCACCGAGTCCGGCGACATCTCGGTCGGCGCCGCCGCCGGGGTCTCGGCCGCGCTGGACGCGGGCACCGGCTACGGCCGCGTCAGCAACGCCCTCAAGAACGACGGCGCCACCGAGCTCGACATCCGCGCCACCACCTCCCACGGCGACATCTCCGCCCACAGCCTCTGACACGCCGCCCCCCGCGGCCCTCCCAAGGAGCATGATCATGACCAACCTGGCCATCGCGGCGAACGGGCTGCGCAAGTCCTACGGCGAGAAGGTCGTCCTCGACGGCATCGACCTGACCGTCCCGGAGGGGACGATCTTCTCCCTGCTCGGGCCGAACGGCGCCGGGAAGACCACCACCGTCCAGATCCTGTCGACCCTGATCCCGGCCGACGGCGGCAGCCTTCAGGTCGCGGGACACGACCTGACCCGGCGCCCGGACGACGTGCGCGGCGCGATCGGCGTCACCGGGCAGTACTCGGCCGTCGACAAGCTGCTCACCGGCGAGGAGAACCTGCTCCTCATGGCCGACCTCCACCACCTGTCCCGCGCGGACGGCAGGCGCACGGCCACCGAACTGCTCGACCGCTTCGACCTGGTCGAGGCCGCCCGCAAACCGGCCGCGACCTACTCCGGCGGCATGCAGCGGCGGCTCGACCTGGCGATGACCCTGGTCGGCGACCCGCGCCTGATCTTCCTGGACGAGCCCACCACCGGCCTCGACCCCCGCAGCCGCCGCTCCATGTGGCAGATCGTGCGCGAGCTCGTCGCGGGCGGCGTCACGATCTTCCTCACCACCCAGTACCTGGAGGAGGCCGACGAACTCGCCGACCGCATCGCCCTGCTCGACCACGGACGGCTCATCGCCGAAGGCACCGCCGACGAGCTCAAGCGGCTCATCCCCGGCGGCCACATCACCCTCACCTTCGCGGACGCGCACCTGCTCGACGCCGCCCGCGACATCCTCGGCAACGGCATCGCCGACCCCGAGGCGCTGACCCTCCAGGTGCCGAGCGACGGCGGCGTCCACGCGATCCGCGCCATGCTCTTCGTCCTGGACGAGCGCTCGATCGACGTCGCCGACATGAGCGTCCACACCCCCGACCTCGACGACGTCTTCCTCACCCTCACCGGCCAGAAGAAGGAGGCCACCCGATGAGCACCGCCACCGCCCTCGCCGTTCGCGACTCGTCCACCATGGTCCGGCGCCAGCTCAAGCGCCTGATCCGCTACCCGTCCATGACCGTGCAGCTGATCGTGACGCCGCTCATCATCCTGTTCCTGTTCGTCTACGTCCTGGGCGGCACCCTCGGCGACGGGCTGGGCGGCGGACGCGACGCCTACATCAACTACGTCGTCCCCGGCATCCTGCTCATGACGGCCGCCACGGCCGCGACCGGAACCGCGGTCATGGTCGCCACCGACATGACCGAGGGCATCATCGCCCGCTTCCGGACGATGCGGATCTGGCGGGCGTCCGTCCTCACCGGCCATGTCGTCGCCAGCGTCCTCCAGCAGATCCTCAGCATGGCCGTCCTGCTGGGCATCGCCCTGGCGATCGGTTTCCGCCCGAACGCGGGCGCTGCCGAATGGCCGGCCGCGATCGCGATGCTGACCCTGTTCGCCGTGGCGATGACCTGGCTGGCGGTCGCGCTCGGCCTGCGGTCCCCGACCCCGGAGGCCGCGAGCAACGCCCCGATGCCGCTGGTCTTCCTGCCCTTCCTCGGCAGCGGCTTCGTCCCGACCGACTCCATGCCGACCGTCCTGCGCTGGTTCGCCGACTACCAGCCCTTCACCCCGATCATGGAGACCGTCCGCGGCCTCCTCCTCGGCACCCCGATCGGCAACAGCGCCGCGATCGGCGCCGCCTGGTGCGCCGGAATCGCCGTCCTCTCCTACCTCTGGTCCAAGCGCATCTTCAACAAAAGCTGACCGTGAACCCCCACAACAGGGCCGTCAGACCACAAGGTCTGGCGGCCCTGAAAATGTTGCGTGAGTATCTGGGGTGGGGCGTCTTCGCGCTGATGAACCGGTAGGTTCGGCGCCGGATTGACTACTGGTTGCGGGAGGCGCGGTCGTGGCTGAGATCGTCGGTACGGTGGGTTATGGGTGGCTGGGGCTTGTGTGCATCGTCGTCGGGATGAGGATGCGCAGAGGCATAGGGCGGTACATGATCTCCCGTGCGGTGAAGGTGAGTTACGAGGAACTGCCGCTCAGGGAACGGGTTCGCACCAGCAATTCGCTTATTGCCATGGGGACGGCGTTTCTCGCATGCGCCACGTTCAGTGTTGTTCCTGAATTTGTCATGATGATTTTCTTTGGGGTGGCGTTCGGCTTCTTCGTGCTCTACGTGGTCACCCAGCGGGAGCTGCGGCGGGCGGCGCAGGAGGTTGTGCGCAGCAAAGCGGGCTGACCAGAGCGCGGGCATCCATCGCCTACTCTGAGTAACTGGACGATCTCGTCCGGTGTCCAGCGGCGAGGGATCAGGGTGGCGACGCAGAGGTGGGGTGAGGGCCGCCGGTGGCACCGGCGGTTGTTCTCCTCGGTGCGCGGACGCGCGACGATCATGACCGTCGCGGTGTTCGGGCTGATCCTGGTCCTGGTGTTCGTGCTGATCATGCTGCTGGCGCGGGACTGGGTGGAGAACAGGGTGTGGCAGGAGTCCGAGAACACCGTCGAGCGGGTCGTGACGGACGTCGTCCGTGGGCGGGGCGGGGAGTCGCTCGTCACCGAGCCGGGCGAGACGCGGTTCGTGCAGGTGGTGAGCCCGGACGGGAGGGCCGCCGCGGCCAGTGAGGCGCTGCGGGGGCGTCCGGCGCTGGCGGGCGAGGACGTCCTGAACGGCAAGATGCTGATCGACCGGAGCGCCTGCCCGGGGTTCATGGACGACTGCGTGTGGCTGTTCGGGACGCGGCTCCGCGACTCGCCGTGGGGGCCGGACGTGATGGTCATCGCGGCCTCGCCGGTGCCGACGCTGCTGAACGTGTGGCTGCTGCCGCTGGCCATCGCGCTGATCATGCTGGTGCTGCTCTCGCTGATCGCGTGGTGGACGTGGCACTCGATCGGGCGGGTGTTCGTCCCGGTCGACGAGATCCGGTCGGAGATGGCGGATTTCAGCGCGCAAGGGCTCGGCCACCGGGTGCCCGTCCCGCGCGGCCGGGGCGAGATCCAGCGGCTCGCCGAGACCGTCAACTCGACGCTCGAACGGCTGGAGGAGGCGACGGACCGGGAGCGCCGCTTCATCTCGGACGCCTCGCACGATCTGCGGAACCCGCTCACGGGCCTGCAGATGCAGTTGGAGGTCGCGCTCGGCGAGCCGGACGACTTCGAGTGGCGGCCGATGGTCCAGGCGGCGCTGGGTGACACGCGTCGGCTGAACGACATCGTCATCGACCTGCTGGAACTGTCACGGCTCGACTCCCGGGCCCCGGTCCCGCTGGAGCGGGTCGATCTCGCGGGCCTCGCCCGCCGGGAGGTCGACCGGCGGCCGCCCCGCGTCCCGATCACGACGGACCTGGAGCCGGGCGTGACCGTCCGGGCGAACCCGGTGCGGCTGGCGCGGGTGCTCGGCAACCTGCTGAGCAACGCCGAACGGCACGCCGCCACCCGCATCAAGGTCACGGTCACGAGAGACGGGGACGAGGCCGTCCTTGAGGTCCTGGACGACGGTTCCGGCGTCCCGGAGGAGGCGCGGGAGCGGGTCTTCGAGCGGTTCGCCCGGCTCCGCGAGTCGCGGACCAGGGACCCGGAGGGCACCGGGCTCGGGCTGCCCATCGCCCGCGAGATCGCCGAGATCTACGGCGGTACGCTGCGCATCGCGGACAGCCCGGCCGGGGCGCGGTTCGTCCTCCGGCTGCCCCTGTTCAGGGACGGCGGAGCACCTCGATGACGCTCGACAGGCCCTCGGAGCCGTGGCCGGCGTCGACGGCGCGCCAGAACAGGTCCCGGAGCGCGAGTGGGCCGGTCGGGTCGATTCCCGCTTCGCGGGCGGCCTCCACGACGTGGTCCGCGCTGACGGCCTGCATCCTGAGGGTGTGATCGTCGCCCGGGTGGACGCCGGCGTCGATCGTCTCGGTGATGATCTTCAGGAAGCCCATGGGGCCGTCGGTGGCGAGGTCCCGGACGGTCGCGGCGGCGAACGGGCGGAACTGCTCGGCCGACACGCCTGCCGTGCCGAGCAGCGCCACGGATTGCATGTAGGCGGTCAGCGTCGACCAGAACAGGTAAAGCTGCGCATGGTAGTAGAGCATCGAGAGGCCGAGGTCTGAGCCGATGTAGGTGGTGTCACCTATTTCGGCGAGGGTTTCGCTGTGCCGGTCCAGGGCCTCTATTGCGCCGCTGTAGAAGACATATGCGCCTGGCTTTCCGATGCCTTGTGGCGGTGTCATGACGCCGCCGGTCAGCAAATCAGCGCCGTGGCCGGACGCCCATTCGCCGGCGCGGCGGAGCTCGTCGGGGCTGCCGGACGAGAGGTTGACGACGACGCGGCCTTTGAGTACGTGGGTGGCCGTGTCCAGGGAGTCGCACATCGCGGGGTAGTCGGTCTGGCTGATGACGACCAGGTCGGACGCGGCGAGCGCGTCCTCGGGTGTCGCGGCGAGGGTCGCGCCCTTCGCGACCAGAGGTTCCGCCTTGGCGGGGGTCCTGTTCCAGATCGTGGTCGGATGCCCGTTGCCGAGGAAAGTGGCGGCCATCGTCGCGCCCATGGGGCCCAAGCCGATGACGGTTACCGGTGGTTTCGCCATTTGAATTCTCCTAAGAGTGGTGCGGTGGGTTCAGTGTCGTGGCGGGCGCTACGGATTCGCTTCGGGCCGTTCCGTGGCGGGTGCGTACGCTGGACGTCGTGCGTTTCGGAGTTCTGGGGTCGCTCGCCGTGTGGACGGACGGCGGGACCGCCGTGCACGTCCCCGAGCCGAAGGTCCGGACGCTGCTGGCGACGCTGCTGGCCGATCCGGGGCGTCCGGTCTCGGTCGACCGGCTGGTGGACGCGCTGTGGGGCGACCGTCCGCCGCGCAACCCGTCCGGCACGCTCCAGGCCCGCGTGTCGCAGCTGCGCCGCGTCCTGGACGACGCCGAACCGGGCGCGCGGGCGCTGCTCGTGGCGCGTCCGCCCGGCTACCTGATCGACGTGCCCCCGGACGCCGTGGACTCCGGACGTTTCGCGGCGCTCGTCGTCCAGGCGGGCGAACTGACCGATCCGCTGGCCAGAGCGCGCCTGCTGGGCGAGGCCCTGGAGCTGTGGCGCGGGCCCGCGTTCGACGGGTTCGACCTGGCGTCCGGCGTGACGCCCGGCGTGACGCCCGGCGTGGTGGCCGGCGTCGTGGCCGGGCTGGAGGAGCGGCGGCTGGTCGCGCTGGAGGAGCAGGCCGAGGCCCGGCTTGAGCTGGGCGAGCACGCGGCGCTGAGCGCGGAGCTGGACGCCGAGGTCGTCCGGCATCCGCTGCGGGAACGGCTCCGCGCCGCGCACCTGCGCGCCCTGTACCGCGCCGGACGGCGGAGCGAGGCCCTCGCCGGATACCACGACCTACGGGAACGGTTGGCCGATGAGATGGGCGTCGACCCGGGTCCCGAGCTGGGCGCGCTCTACCAGTCGATGCTGGAGGAGGCGCCGTCCGAGGCGGGGCGGGCGAGGGTCGCGTCCCGGGTGCCGGTCGTTCTCGGCGAGCTGATCGGACGCGGGGACGCGGTCGAACGGGCCCGCGCGCGGCTCGTGTCC
The DNA here is from genome assembly GCA_050698635.1 of Spirillospora sp. Classification (GTDB taxonomy): domain Bacteria; phylum Actinomycetota; class Actinomycetes; order Streptosporangiales; family Streptosporangiaceae; genus Spirillospora. The sequence continues at coordinate 205 of JBOHBY010000480.1, read as the reverse complement.
GACCGGCTGGTGACGTTGACCGGGCCCGGCGGCGTCGGCAAGACGCGGCTCGCGCTGGAGACGGCGGCGCGGTCGCGCGCCGATCATCCGGACGGGGTGTGGGTCGTCGAGCTGGCCGCCGAGCAGGCCGCGGCGGCGGCGGACATCGCCGAACCGGTGGCGCGCGTCCTCGGGCTGTGGGACGAGGGCGGCGGCGGGCCGGTGG
>JBOHBY010000479.1:0-1776 GCA_050698635.1 Spirillospora sp. | reverse complement strand
CCCTTCTTCTCACCGGCGCGGACGCGCAGCGACGCGGCGACCCGGCCGCTGTGGGCGCGGACGCGCAGGGCCAGGTCGGTGGCGCTCTTGACGACGTCGCCGAGCCCGTCGGGCGATGCGCCGATCTTCACGATCTTGGTGGTGTACGGGTCGACGCGGATGCCGCGTCCGTCGGTCGTGTCGAGGGGGCCCTCGCCGGACAGGGCGAGCAGGTCCACGGACGCGGGCTGCGCGTCGACGCTGGTGAGGTAGAGGTCGAGCTCGTCGGCGGCGACGGGACCCGGGCCGATGAGCCACTGGTCGGTGCTCGGCGCGGCGCAGCGGGCGCCGGCGAGGCCGCGGTCGTCGCCGTCCTTCTCGTAGGTGGTCTGTTCGGCGGCGAGCCCGCCCGCCATGGCGCCGGTGGCGCGGAGGGTGTAGGAGTCGTCGCCGGACTCGGTGTCCTTGCCCCAGCTCTGGCCGGGTGACGTCATGGACGTGAGCGCAGAACCGCCCTTCGTCGGCGTGAGGTCCGCGCGGCCGCCCTTGAGCTGGGCGGGCAGGGACTGGACGGCCAGCCGTCCGTCCTCGTGGCCGGGGCAGACCAGCACGGCGGACGTGACGGGCACGTCCCGGCCGTTCGCCGAGGTGTCCCCCGGACGGGAGAACGTCGCGGCCCCGTACAGCGCGGCGACACCGACGAGCATGAGCGCGGCGGACGCGTACCGCATGCCGACCAGGCGCAGGAGCCTGTCCGTGTTCACGATCTTGCCGGTGTTCACGTGACCTCCTCCGGTTTCGGTTCCTCCACGGAGGGCGGCGGGTCGTGCTCGACGCGGACGTGGCTCCCCCGGCGGCGGCCCCGCCGTCCACGTCCGCGAACGCGGATCCGCATGCGGTCGCCGCTGCGCCTGCGGGTGCGTTCGCCTGTGCGGTCTTGGTCGGCGGTGAACATGAGGTTGTCCGCCTGTGCGCCCGGTAGGGCCAGGACGGCGACGAGCAATACGGCGATTCCCTGGACGACGAGCCAGGTGTGACGCATCGTCATGGACCGGGTCAGCTGGAACTCTCCTCCGGCGGCGGGCATGTCGTAGGCCTGCGCCCAGCCGTCCACTTCCCGTTCTTTGAGGCTTTCGCCGTTCAGGGTGGCGTCCCATCCGCCGTCGGACGGTTCGGCGAGGAGAAGGGTGCGCAGGCCGCTTCCTGGCGGGATCTGCATGCGGGCGTTGATCCGTCCGGCAGGCAGTGGCGTGACGGTGGGTCCTTGCAGAAGCATCATGCGGGCGGACGGTGACTGAAGACGCCACACGGCGAACGTGTCCGTGCGGCTTAGGCGCGTCAGTTCGGGAGACGAGTCGAGGACGTTGGTGATGGGGTCCTTCTTGGGGTGCGGCACCAGGATGTACTGGACGCCCATCCTGGTCAGTGCGGGCCCGTCGTCGCCTTCCCTGCCCGCTGCCAGGCCGGCGACCAGGTCGTCCAGACGGTCGTGGGCTCGGCCACCGGCCATGACTTCGGATTCGCCCAGCCTCGGACGTGCGTCCCTGAGCAGGGTGTAGGAGACGCGTCCGCTCGGCTCTCTGTGCAAGACCAGCGTTCTCTGCCCGCCAGGCCCATGGACGAACGCGGGAACGGCATCGGGGTCGGTCTTCCCCAGCGGGCCGCCCGCGCCCCCGGCCACCCAGAATCCGGCGGCCAGCACGGGCGCGCTGAGCGCGGCGAGCACCACGACCGCGCCGCCGACCTGGTAGGTCAGGTGGTTGCCCGCCAGGGCCTCGGTGGCGCGCTGGACGACGG
>JBOHBY010000478.1:0-2912 GCA_050698635.1 Spirillospora sp. | reverse complement strand
CCCGCGGCTCGCACGTCGTGCCGCCACGCCTACCGGGGCGGGCCCCACCCAGACCGCCCTGATCTGACCCGTGACAGCGAAAGAGAACCGATGAGTCACCCACCCACCTTGACCGCCGTAGAGCGTGAGGTCCGCGCCGAACGCGAACGCATCCAGGCCTGCTGGGGTGAACAGAACCACCCCGACGGGACCGGCCCGCGCGCGGTTTGCCCCGGACGCCTGATCTACGCGCAAGAGGCCGCTGATGACGCCCGCCGCGCCACCAACGCGGCAGCCAAACGCGGGGACCTCACCTGGAAGCACGTCCTCACCGCGGAAGTGTTCGAAGCGTTCGCCGAGGACGACCCAGAAGAGCTCCGCGGTGAATTGGTCCAGGTCGTCGCGGTCGCCTTGGAGTGGATCGACGCGCTCGATCGCCGCGCCGCTGCCCCGCCCCGCATCGTGAAGGCAACCGGAGGCAGTGAGTGAAGCACGCCCGGCAGGCGGGTGAAGACGCCACGCCGCCGCACATCTCACGCTGCGCCCGGCCATGCCGCACCTGCCCGTGGCGAGTCGACACAGCCGGCCGCATCGTCTATCCGAACCTCGCAGAGTATGCCGCTGGCACCATTGGCGGCCCCGGTGAGGAGGCGCCGCTCGGCGCACCCATGTTCGCCTGCCACGCGGTCGAGGCGGGTTGGCTGTGCGCCGGGTGGCTCGCCGTCGTCGGCCGCGACCACCTCACCGTCCGATGCGCCGTCGCCGTCGGCGCGCTCCCCGCCACCGCCCTGGACCCCGGCCTCGGCTGGCCGGAACTGTTCCCCACCTACCCGGCGATGGAAGCCGCCCACCGCCACGCCCCGGCCCCCACGGAGACCTGATGCCCGAATACGACGACCACGAGTTCGTGCGGCGAATCAACCTGGCGCTGCTGACCGGCGCCGCGAACCTCGACTCCAAGCATCTGGCCGCCATCACCGGCCTGCCGCCGGGCGTCGTCACCAACGTCCTGACGCACCTGGAGGTCGACAACCTCCCGAGGGGAGGTGGCGCGACGGCGTCCGGTACTACCGACTCACCGCCGCCGGGCTCCGGCGCGCGAACGACACGTTCGACCTCGAACTCGTCCCGGCCTCTGCCGAAACCGCTGAGACCCCGCCCATGACCCGGGCGCGCCTCACCCGCATCATGAGCGAAGTGTTCGGCTTCCAGTTCGCCGAACCCGCCGCCCCCGGCCAGCTGTATCTGGTCGACATCGACGGGACCATCGCGCTCCGCGACGAGACCCGCCCCGGCGTCCGGCACCCGTTCGCCTGGAACCGGGTGGGGGAGGACCTCCCCAACAGCCCGGTAGTTTCGATCGTCCAAGCACTCGACGCGGCAGGGCACCGCGTCATCTACCTGACCGGCCGCTCCTCAGTGTGCCGCACCGACACCACGGCATGGCTGGTCGCGCACGTCGGCGTCCCCGGCGAGGCCCTGCTGATGCGGACCGTTGACGACTACCGGCCCGACACGGTCATCAAGCGGGAGATGTACGACCAGTTCGTCGTACCGGTCGGCCCCGTCACGGCGGTGCTGGAGGACCGGGCCAAGGTCGTGGCGATGTGGCGAGACCTGGGCCTCACCGTCTTGCAGTGTGCGGAGGGCAACTTCTGATGCAAGCCACCGACCAGACGGTGCTGGCTGAGCGGGAACGAGCGGCGCTCACCGCGGTCGCGATCGGGCTGCCCCACGAGCAGGCGGCGCGCCGCGTCGGCATGTCCCCACGAGCGTTCCGCCGTGTGCTGGCCAGCGCGGTGGAGAAAGTCGGCGCGACCGAGACAATCCACGCCGTGGCGATCGCCGCCGCCACCGGGCAGATCGACCCCGCGGACATTCACGCCCGCACCAGCCCCCTTTACCCCGAGCCCATCCCGAAGGACATGCGCGCCTGGGCCGCCGAGCGGGGCGTCCGCTGTCCTGCACGCGGCCCGATCCCCGGCCACGTCCGCACTTGTACGAGGCGGAAGTCTTGTCCTGCCGTCGACGACGAGCCATGACGCACCGTTGAACACCAAGAGGGGGAAGCCAGTGAACCACGGCGGTTACATGGACGACGACCGCAGGCCCTGCGCGCGGGGGACCCGCTGCGCCTCGGCCTCGATCGTCCGGGAGGACGGCCACACCCTCCGCCAGCCAGCACCCACCTACCGGACGTTCTGCGATGCAGACCGGGCTGCGCTCGTCCGCGCCATCAACGCCCTGCCAGCCCTCTACGACACCGCCGCCGCGCTACTTGGCGACCAACCCAAACCGCGGCAGGACGCCGACTCGCGCCCCACCGGCCGCCCCGCACCACCCATCCCGATCAACACCGGAATGGACGAACTGATGGGCAGCATCTACCACCTGGTGGCGTCCTGGTACGAGCGGGTTGACGCCGTCGCCGACGGCCGCGGTTACACCACTGCGCAGACCGTCCGGATGAACCATCAGACCGGTATCGAGCTGATGGCCTGGTCCCTCACCCAGCGTATCGACGCGCTCCTGGCGTTGCGGCCGGACGCGATGGTTCGCTATATCCCTCTCCAAGGGGCCGATGACCTCCCCGACGGGGTGATGGTCCGCCGCCACTACGACGCCGGCTACGCCGCCTCGTTCCCGGCGCTGGGCGGCGGCGACGCTGGCAACGAACTCCTCGAACTGGCCTTCCGGGCCCGACGCCGCCTCGGCCTCACCGGCTCCGACGTGGACCTGCCCGTCCCCTGCACACAACCAGAATGTGGCGAACGCGGCCACATGGTCCGCCCCGACGGCGCCGCAGGACTGGAGGATCACGTGATCTGCCGGTCCTGCGGCCACCGCTACGAGGACACCCCCGGCGACTCTGCCTTTACTGACGTGATGCGGGATGTGGCCGCCTGGAACGCCGCCCGGGGCAAGAAGAAGCT
>JBOHBY010000477.1:0-5357 GCA_050698635.1 Spirillospora sp. | reverse complement strand
GATCGCCCGCCTCGGGATCGTCCGCCTCCAGGCCGCCCGCGTCCGGACGGCCCGGCTCCGGACGGTGCGCGCAGCGAAGGACCGCTGGATCGTCTCCCCAGACGGGCATGTCGTCCCCTCTCCTCCTCGGTCGTCCGCACGCCGGGTACGGCTAGCGGGCGATCTCGACGTTCTCCAGGACGCCGAGCGCGTCGGGGACCAGGACGGCCGCCGAGTAGTAGGCGCTGACCAGGTACGACATGATCGCCCTGTCGTCGATGCCGGTGAACCTGACCGACAGCCCCGGACGGACCTCGTTCGGCATCCCGGTGCGCCGCAGCCCGATGACGCCCTGGTCGTCCTCGCCGGTGCGCAGCGCGAGGACCGAGCTCGTCCCGGCCGGGGTGATCGGGATCTTGTCGCAGGGGTAGATCGGGACGCCGCGCCACGCCTGCGCGCGGCGCCCGCCCTCCACCTCGACGGTCGCCGGGTACAGGCCGACGCGGGTGCATTCGCGGCCGAACGCGGCGATCGTCTTCGGGTGGGCGAGGAAGAAGCGCGTCTTGCGGCGGCGTGCGAGCAGCTCGTCCATGTCGGCGGGCGTCGGCGGGCCGCCGCGCGTCTGGATGCGCTGCCGCAGGTCGGCGTTGTGCAGGAGCCCGAAGTCACGGTTGTTGATCAGCTCGTGCTCCTGCCGCTCGCCGATCTCCTCGATCGCGAGCCTGAGCTGCTGCTCGACCTGGTCCATCGGGCCGTTGTAGAGGTCGGCGACGCGGGTGTGGACGCGCAGCAGCGTCTGCGTGACGCTCAGCTCGTACTCGCGCGGCGACGCGTCATAGTCGACGAACGTGCCGGGCAGCGCCGGCTCACCGTCGTGCCCGGACACCAGGTCGATCGCCGCCTCACCGTGCCTGGTCTGCGGCGGGACGGGCGCGTTCCGGAACTCCTCCAGGTGGGCGCGCAGCACGCCGTACCGTTCGGTCAGCTCGTCGATCGCGTCGCGGGACAGCCTGAGGACGGTCGTCGGCGTCAGCGCGCGGAACGTGTGCGGCCAGGCGTCGTCGTCCACCGCCAGGAGGGCACGGTCGCCGAAGAACCGGCCGCCGTCGAGGATGTCGACGCGGGAGTCGGCGTCGTACTCCCCCGGCGCGATCACCTCGACCTTGCCGTGCGCGATCAGGTGGACGGCGTCGGCCGGACCGCCCACCTCCGCGATCACGTCGCCGGGCGCGTACTCGTGCTGGACGAACCGTCCGGCGAGACCGTCCAGCATCGCGGTGTCGGTGAAGCCGCGCAGCGGGGGCAGCTCGGCCAGCTCCGGCGGGATCACCCTGATCGCGGCGCCGTCGTTGACGAACGTGACCAGCCCGTCGCCGAGCTGGTAGGTGAGCCTGCGGTTCACCCGGTAGGTGCCGGCGTCCGCCCGCACCCACGGCAGCTCCCGCAGTAGCCACCGCGGGGTGATGCCCTGCATCTGCGGGACGGACTTGGTCGTCGTCGCGAGGTTGCGTGCGGCCCTGGTGCCGAGCGCCAGCCGCCGCTCTGTAGCGGGGGGCGTCTCGGTCACGAGGCGGCACCGCCGTGCGCGATCTCGACCGACTCCAGCATGCCGAGCGCGTCGGGCACCAGGACGGCGGCCGAGTAGTAGGCGCTGACCAGGTAGGAGATGAGCGCCTTCTCGTCGATGCCCATGTACCGGACCGAGAGGCCCGGCTGGTACTCGTCCGGCAGCCCGATCTGGTGCAGGCCGACGACGCCCTGCGCCTCCTCGCCGGTGCGCATCAGCAGGATCGAGCTGGTCCGCGTCCGGCTGACCGGGATCTTGTTGCACGGGAAGATCGGGACGCCGCGCCAGGCGGGCACCTTGTGGCCGCCGACGTCGGCGCTGTCGGGATAGACGCCGCGGGCGCTGCACTCGCGGCCGAACGCGGCGATCGCCTTCGGGTGGGCGACGAAGAACGCGGGCTCCTTCCAGACGAGGGTGAGCAGGTCGTCCATGTCGTCGGGGGTGGGCGGGCCGGAGCGGGTGTGGATGCGCTGCGACAGGTCGGTGTTGTGCAGGAGCCCGAAGCCGCGGTTGTTGACGATCTCGTGCTCCTGGCGTTCGCGCAGCGCCTCGATGGTGAGCCTGAGCTGCTGCTCGACCTGGTCCATCGGCTCGTTGTAGAGGTCGGCGACACGGGTGTGGACGCGCAGGACGGTCTGCGCGACGCTCAGCTCGTACTCGCGCGGCGATGCCTCGTAGTCGACGAACGTGCCGGGCAGCGCGGGCTCGCCCTCGTGCCCGGACGCCAGGTCGATCGCGGCCTCGCCGTGCTCGTTGTGCTCGCGGGCCGGGCTCGCCCGGTAGGCGTCGAGGTGCGCCTGCAAGGACGCGGACTGGCCGAGCGTCTCCTGGAAGTCGGCCTCGCTCATGCTCAGGATCGTGCAGGCCGTCTCCGCCTTGACCGTGTACTCCCACAGCGCGGGCTCTTCGCCCTCAGGCGTCCCGACGAGGGCCTGCTCGCCGACGAAGTCGCCGTTGGCGAGCGTCCGGTGGACGGCGTCGGCGTCGAACTTCCCGGCGCCGATCTGGCTGAGCTTCCCGTGCGCGACGAGGATGACCCGGTCGATCGGACGGCCCCGCTCGACCACGACGGCACCGGGCTCGTACTCCTGCTGGGTGAAGCGGCCCGCGATGGCGTCCAGCGTGAGGTCGTCGTCGAAGCCGCGCAGCGGAGCCAGCTCGCCCAGCTCACGGGGGATGACGCGGACGTCGGCGCCGGTCGTCACGAACGTGACCCGGCCATCGCCGAGCGTGTAGGTGAGGCGCCGGTTGACGCGGTACGTACCGCCGGCCGCCTGGACCCACGGCAACAACTTCAGCAGCCACCGCGAGGTGATGCCCTGCATCTGGGGGACGGACTTGGTCGTGGTCGCCAGGTTCCGTGCCGCCGCGGTACCGAGGCTCAACTGAGGCTGTTCCTGCCGAGGCTGTTCCTGCTGTTCGGTCACGTCCACACCACCGATTCGTCGCCGGTCTGTCAGGAGGGGGCCTGGTTCGGCCAACGGAGACGCTACAGACGGTAATCATCAGATTGCAATGAGGCGCTGCCTCACCTCTTCTTGCCGTGCCGCCACACAAGTCGCACCCGTCCGCGACAGCCCGGCGGCCTCACCTGGAAGGCGTCGAGGTCACGCGGGCTAGGTGCGGGACGCCGCGCCGGAGCCCACGCGTTCGGGAGGCCTCGGCTCGCCCGCCTTGTCGATCGGCACCCCCGCCGTCTCCGGGATCTTGATGATCGGCACCAGCGCGACCAGCCCGGCGATCATCAGGTAGTAGGCCGGGACGTAGTTGGACCCCGTCGCGTCGATCAGCGAGCCGACCAGCACCGCGGCCGTCCCGCCGAACAGCGACGTCGAGATGTTGTAGCCGATCGCGAACGCCCCGTACCTGACCCTTGTCGGGAACATCGCCGGGAACGTCGCCGCGATCACCGCCAGGATCAGCACCAGCAGGCCCCCGACGATCGCGTACCCGAACGCCACGCCGACCGCGTGCCCGGTCTGCATGAGCGCGAACGCCGGCCACGCCAGCACGATGTACCCGATCGCCGCGGTGATCAGCAGCGGCCGGCGGCCGACCCGGTCCGACAGCGCGCCCAGCGGCACGATCGCCGTGATCATCACCGCCTCCACCCCGATGGTGATCAGCTGCGCGGTCGTGTCGTTCATGTCGAGGAAGTCGACGAGATAGGACGGCATGAACGTCAGCAGCGTGTAGTCGGCGACGTTCAGCATGAACACGATCCCGATCAGCATCAGGATGGTGCGCCAGTAGTGCTGCAACGTCTCCTTCAACGGCGACTGGGCCTTCTTGCCCGCCTTCTCCATGCGCTGGAACGTCGGGGTGTCCTCGATGCGCGTCCGGACGTACAGCCCGACGAGCCCGAGCGGCAGCGACAGCAGGAACGGAATCCGCCAGCCCCAGTCGTGCATCGCCTCCGAGGTCAGCGCCAGGTCCATCAGCAGGACGAGGCCCGCCCCGAGGATGTAGCCGGTGAGCGTGCCCAGCTCCAGGAAGCTGCCGAAGAACCCGCGGCGGCGCGTCGGCGCGTACTCGGCGATCATCGTCGCGGCGCCACCGTACTCGCCGCCCGTCGAGAAACCCTGGATCAGCCGGACGAGAAGCAGCAGCAGCGGCGCGGCGACGCCGATCGTGCCGTAACCGGGCAGGATGCCGATCGCGAACGTGGAGCCCGACATCAGCATGATCGTGGTGGCCAGCACCCGCTTGCGGCCGAGCCTGTCGCCCATCGGGCCGAAGACCATCCCGCCGAACGGGCGGGCCAGGAACGCCGCCGCGATCAGCGCGAACGAGCGCAGCGACGCGCTGCCGCCCGCGTCCTCGGGGAAGAACACCGTGCCGACGATCGCCGTCATCACCCCGGCGCTGAACACGCCGAAGTCGAACCACTCGACGCAGTTGCCGATCGCGGAGGCGACGACGGCCTTGTGGACGGCGTTGAGGTCGGCCTCGGGCTCCGGGTCGTTCCCGGACCCCGCGTTCGTCGGCGATTTCACGCGCCTTGCCCTGCCCGAAGATCAGCGAAGCTAACGCTGAGTGACCGGTTTCGGGCGGCTCAGGGGAGGCGGAGGCGGAGGCGGGCGGTCACGGTTTCGGGGAGTCGTCCGGGATCGTGGGCAGGACGGTGGTGCGCTGCGGATCGTCCGCCTCGTCGTCCTCTTCCTCTTCCTCTTCCTCGTCCTTTTCCTTGGGGAGGAGCTCGTCCTTGGGGAGCTCGTCGGTGCTCTGCGGGTCTCCGTCCAGGAGCTCGTCGAGGGTGGCGGTGGCCTGCGTGTCACCGAGATTGTGGCCGTCCGCCCCGGCGGCCGGCAGATCGTCCTCGGGGATGGACATCAGCGCCTGCGTCTCCTGCGCCTCCCGGGTGATGACGCCGCTGGCCAGGACGGTGTTGCGGTGCCGCAGCGCGCCGTTCTCGCGCAGCAGGTTGTCGACGTCGGAGCGGACCCGCGCGACGCGGCGGCTCGCCCGGACGTGCACGACGAACCCCCCGCCCGCCAGTCCGAGGATGAACGTGGCGACGGGAATGCCGACGGACGGCGGCGCGAGCGTCGCCACCAGCGCGACCGCGATCAGCACGACGACCGCTCCAAGCGCGAGGCGATGCTCCTCCATCCGGTCGAGGACGGTGTTGACGCGCTTGGGGATTCGCACTCGTCTTCTCCTCCACTCGGCTCGAAACGTGGACAACGACCGGGACGCGGCGCTCCGTTCCATGCGCCGCCCGCGCGGAGGTCGTCGTTCTCGTCGTTCTCGGCACGGCTGCTCGGCGGGGCACCGCCGGGCTCGCGGCCGGGACGGTGCGGGCTGGCGC
>JBOHBY010000476.1:0-2369 GCA_050698635.1 Spirillospora sp. | reverse complement strand
CGGTTGTGCCGCGTGCGCGACGGCGGGCGCGCCGGCGCCGAGTCCGATCAGGAGCATGGTCGCCGTGGCGGCGGGCGTGACGCGGCGCCGCCGGTGGGGATCCGGTGCCAAGCCGGTGTTCTCCTCTCCTCGCGCGCCTACCGGGTTAGCTGACGGGTTCGGGCCAGGAGTCGCCCTACGACGTACGTCGATTCACCCCAGGGGAGTGGGTCCCCGGTTCTCCCTCGGACGGGAGATTCGGCGCTCCGGCCGCAGCCCCGGGGGGTGGGGCTCCGGACGACCGGATCACGGGCAGATTACAAAGGATCAGCAAAGTTGGCGAATCCGCCCCAGGTGCCGGCGGCCGGTGAAGGGACGGCGCCGCCGTCCGGGATGGGGGGTATGCGGGGCCAAGTAGAATGGGTCCGTGCCGCGTGTCGGCGGCGATTCCCGAACTCTCACGCAAGGCGAGCCCGCATGCCCATCTCCACGCGCGACGACCTCCGGAACGTCGCGATCGTCGCTCACGTCGACCATGGAAAGACGACGCTGGTCGACGCCATGCTCTGGCAGTCCGGCGCCTTCCGCGAGAACCAGGACGTGGACGACCGGGTGCTGGACTCGGGCGACCTGGAGCGCGAGAAGGGGATCACTATTCTCGCGAAGAACACCGCCGTCCGGCACGGCGGGCTGACGATCAACATCATCGACACCCCGGGGCACGCCGACTTCGGCGGCGAGGTCGAGCGCGGGCTGTCCATGGTGGACGGCGTCGTCCTGCTCGTCGACGCCAGCGAGGGCCCCCTCCCGCAGACCCGGTTCGTGCTGCGCAAGGCGCTCGAGGCCAAGCTGCCGGTGATCCTGGTGGTGAACAAGACCGACCGGCCGGACGCCCGCATCGACGAGGTCGTGGACGAGACGTACGAGCTGTTCATGGACCTCGACGCCGACGAGGCCCAGATCGACTTCCCGATCGTGTACGCGTCCGGGCGGGCGGGGCGGGCCTCGCTCGACAAGCCCGCCGACGGCGAGATGCCTGCCAGCCCCGACCTGGAGCCGCTGTTCACGGTCATCACCGAGACGATCCCGGCGCCGTCCTACGACCCGGACGCGCCGCTCCAGGCGCACGTGACGAACCTGGACGCCTCCAGCTACCTCGGCCGGATCGCGCTGTGCCGCGTGCACGCGGGGACGATCAAGAAGGGCCAGCCGGTCGCCTGGTTCCGGCACGACGGCAGCGTCGAGCGCGTCAAGATCACCGAGCTGCTGATGACGGACGCGCTCGCCCGCAAGCCCGCCGACGAGGCCGGGCCCGGCGACATCATCGCGATCGCCGGCATCCCCGACATCATGATCGGCGACACCATCGCCGACCCGGACGACCCGCGCCCGCTGCCGCTGATCACCGTGGACGAGCCCGCGATCTCGATGACCGTCGGCACCAACACCGGGCCGATGGCCGGACGCGAGAAGGGCACCAAGGTCACCGCCCGGATGGTCAAGGACAGGCTCGACCGGGAGCTGGTCGGCAACGTGTCGATCAAGGTGCTGCCGACCGAGCGTCCGGACGCGTGGGAGGTGCAGGGCCGCGGCGAGCTGGCGCTGGCGATCCTCGTCGAGAACATGCGCCGCGAGGGCTACGAACTGACGGTCGGCAAGCCGCAGGTCGTCGCGAAGACGATCGACGGGAAGAAGCACGAGCCGGTCGAGCGGCTCACCATCGACATCCCCGAGGAGCATCTCGGCGCCGTCACGCAGCTCATGGCCGTCCGCAAGGGGCGGATGGAGCACATGACGAACCACGGCACCGGCTGGATCCGGATGGAGTTCCTCGTCCCGGCGCGCGGCCTGATCGGGTTCCGCACCGAGTTCATGACCGAGACGCGCGGTACCGGCATGGCGCACCACGTGTTCGAGGGTTACGAGCCGTGGTTCGGGGAGCTGCGGACCCGTCCGTCGGGGTCGCTGGTCGCTGACCGCGCCGGGGCCGCCACCCCGTTCGCGATCACCAACCTGCAGGAGCGCGGGACGTTCTTCGTCGGGCCGACCACCGAGGTGTACGAGGGCATGATCGTCGGGGAGAACTCCCGGTCCGACGACATGGACGTCAACATCACCAAGGAGAAGAAGCTCACGAACATGCGCTCGTCCACCGGCGACGAGCTGGAGCGGCTCACCCCGCCCCGGCTGCTGTCGCTGGAGGAGGCGCTGGAGTTCTGCCGCGAAGACGAGTGTGTCGAGGTCACGCCGCGCGCCGTCCGCATCCGCAAGGTCGTCCTGGACGCCAAGGAGCGCGAACGCACCCGCGCCCGCTCCAAGCGCGCCGGCTGACCCGGAGACGGAATGCGATAGCGAAAAGAGGCGGCCCCGCGGTTCGATGACCGCGGGGC
>JBOHBY010000475.1:0-8199 GCA_050698635.1 Spirillospora sp. | reverse complement strand
CGGCCAGCCCGCCGGTGCCGCCGCCACCGGTGGCCTCGGCGGTGCCGGCGGGGTCGAGCGGCACCCAGCCGACGCCCTTCACCGCCACCTCGGGCCAGGCGCCGGCGTCGCCGCCGCGAACCGTGTACGTCTCACCGGACGCGGGCGGGGCCTTGTAGCCGACCACCAGCCGGACGGGGATGCCCCTGGTCCGGGCGAGCACCACGTAGGCGGCGGCGAACTGCTCGCTCGTCCCTCTGCGCTCGTCGAAGAAACCTTTCAGGTTGTGCCAGGAATGCCCGGTCGGCAGCTCGCCCGAGGTCACGTGGGTGAAGTTGCCTCGGAAATACGCCTCCATCGCGAGGGCGGTCTCCAGCGTGGCGCGCTTGTCGCCCGAGGCCTCCTTCGCCTTCGGTTCCACCCAGGCGGGCACGTCCTCGCCCAGGGGGTCACGGCCGCCGGGAGCCGTCCAGTCGAAGCCCACGGTGCGGAGGGTGTCCTTGTTGACGCGCTTGGGTTCCCACCACGTCAGCCGGTATCTGCTGCCAGCGGAGGTGCCTTCGGGCAGGAGGAGGGTGCCGCGCGCTGGATCGACCAACGGGGCGGCGCCGTCCACCTGGGCCGGTGACTGCTGGCTCGGCAGCCACGGGCCGCCGGTGTCCACGACCTCGATCCGGGCCGTGCGGCGCTTCACCGGCCCGGTGAACAGCGGGCTCTGCGGCATGCCGGTGCCGAGGCGGCGGAAGCCGTCCTGGGTGCCGGTCCAGTTGACCCCGTCGAACTCGTCGAGCACGACCAGCGGCCAGTGGGTCACGCCCGCACCGCCGCCGCGGACCTCGAAGATCGGGGTGTCGGACGCGATGAGCCGCCCGCCGAGATCGTCCAATGGGTTGGTCGCCTGGACATTGGTCACCGGCGCGGAGATCTCGTCCCGCAGCGTGTACGCCTCCGGCTTGGACCCCGGAAGCAGCCCGGCCAGCACCGCCGCCGCCACGCCCAGGATCACGGGCGTCCCCACCCGTGTCAGGACGGGGCCGAGCTCCCGCTCCCCGCGTGAAGTCTCGGCGGACGGCCCGGAACGGCCAGGCCCGGAACGGCCAGGCCCGGAACGGACGACGGCCAGCAGCGAGGCGGCCGCCGCCGCGTACGCGAGGGCACCGAGCACCGCGACGGCCGGGTCCGCCTCCAGCGGGCCGTACAGCTGGCGGAAGATCGCGATGGCGAGGCTCGGCAACAGCGCGGGCAGCGGACCGCGGAGGCGGTGGACGAGCTCCACCCCGAACACGGCCGCGAGCACGACCATGATCGGGACGAAGAGCAGGTTCGGCGCCTCCGGACGGGCGGGCCACGTGAACTGCAAGGTGGCCCGCCACGAGTCGGTGATCCCGTCGCTCATGGCCTGGAGCGTGCTCGACGTCGGGAGCCCGAAGAGCGTGGTCGTCCAGAGGGACGTGGCACCGACGGCGATCACCCCGGCGGCGACCGTGGCGAACGGCCGCCACGGCTCCAGCCGCCGTCCCGAGAACGCCACCGCGGTCGCCAGCACCACCAGGGCCGGGACGCACACCGGCACGAGCAGGGCGCTGAACTCGAAGACCCCGGCGTAGAGAAGTCCCGCGACGACGGCCGCCAGCACCACACAGGCCGTCGGCCCGGCGCGGACGAGGAGCCGGATCATGGCGTCGCCAGCTCGTTCCAGCGCCGGACCGCCTCGTCCGCGCGGGCGGCACCGAGGATCCGGACCTGCGGGACCGTGACGGCCACCGGCTTCTCGTCCGCCAGCACGATCATGTGGATGGCGGGGAACCGGGGCCGGAGCCGGGCCAGCTCCGCGGGACGCGTGGACACGGAGGTCACCACCACGAGAACGCCGCCGGCCCCTCGTCCGGCCGACAGTGCGGAGGGCACCAGCGCGGTGCCCCGGGCGCCGTCCCGTCCGACCTGGGCCAGCTCGTCCAGGAGGCGCAGTGCCGCCTTCGGGCCGCCGGGCATCGGCACGTCCAGCCCGGCGGGGGTGATCAACCGGCTGTGGTATCCGGCGCGGGCGGAGGCCGCCAGCAGCGAGGCCGCGGTGTCGACCGCCTCCTCGAAGAGGTCTGCCGCGAAGGTGGTGGTGCGGGTGTCCAGCAGGAGCGTGAAGCGGGGCTGTTCGGGGTCGGCGAGGTCGCGGACCATGAGCCGGCCCGTCCGGGCGGTGGCCTTCCAGTGCAGCAGGCGGAACTCGTCGCCGGGGGCGTAGTCGCGCAGGTCCACGAGCTCCATCGAGCCGCGGAGCGCGTCGTCGGTGGTGGCGCCGTCGTGGTGGTGGCGGCGGTGGCCGCCGGTCATGGCGCGCGCCGGATATTGCCGGGGATGCACCCAGAGCGTGTCGGTGGCGCCGGTGGGACGGCGGGTCCGGGCGAGCTCCAGCGGGTCCACCCGGTGCAGGGTGAGGGGGCCGACGGTGAAACGGCCGCGTTTGCCGGTGGGGATCTCGTAGGTGTAGGACGCGGCGGCCCCCGGGCGCAGCGGGCGGACGCGGATCGTCCGGGTGGTCTCCCCCAGCGCGTCGGTGGTGGTGAACGCGGCGAGGCGGCGTCCACCCGGGTTGTTCACCCGGAGCCGGGCCATGGCCGGTTCGCCCTTCTCCACGCGGCCCGGGTAGACGGAGCGGCGCACCTCGACGTGGAGCGTGCGCGCGGTGAGCAGCACCGCCGCCAGCACGGCGCCGAGGGCGGCGGCCCCGAGCGCGGCGATGAACGGGTACGCGCCCCAGAGCCCGAGTCCCAGCATCGGCACGCCGGAGGCGAGTAACGCGACCCCACGCCCGGTCGGTCGAACGCTGCGGAACACTCCCTCAGGACCCAGCGCTCGCCATGGGAGCGGACGTGGCCGACAGGACTTCCCCGACAACGTCCGGGGTGGTCCGCTGGCTGAGCTCGGCCTCCGGGGTGAGCACAAGCCGGTGGGCCAGGACCGGGACGGCGACCGCCTTGACGTCGTCCGGGGTGACGAACGACCTGTTCTGGACGGCCCCGAGCGCCTGGGCCGCGCGGACCAGCGCGATCGAGCCTCGCGGGCTGGCGCCGTACCGCACGTCCGCGTGCTCCCGGGTACCGCGCGCCACCCGTGCGGCGTAGTCGGCGACGGCCGGGTCCACGTGCCCCTTGCGGACGGTGGCCACGGCGTCCCGGACGGCGTCGATCCCGACCACCTCGGGCAGGTCCTCCGGGCTCACCCCGGCCCGGTCGTCCATGATCACCTGGACCTCGGCGGCCAGGTCCGGGTAGCCGACCGAGAGCCGCATCAGGAACCGGTCGAGCTGCGCCTCGGGCAGCCGGTACGTGCCCTCCATGTCGATCGGGTTCTGTGTCGCCACCACCAGGAACGGGCGCGGCGTCTGGTACGTCCTCGCGTCCGCCGTCACCTGCCGTTCCGACATCACCTCCAGCAGCGCCGACTGGGTCTTCGGCGTGCCACGGTTGATCTCGTCGGCCACGACGATGTTGGCGAAGACCGCGCCGGGGTGGAACCTGAACCCCTCCTCCTTCTGGTGGTAGACGGTGACGCCGGTGACGTCGCCGGGCAGCAGGTCCGGGGTGAACTGGATGCGGCTCCACCGTCCGCCGATGCTGCGGGCCAGGCAGCGGGCGAGCGTGGTCTTGCCGAGTCCGGGCACGTCCTCGATCAGCAGGTGCCCCTCGGCGAGCAGCGCCGCCAGCGCCATCCGGATCAGCTCGGGCTTGCCCTTGATCACCCGCTCGACATTGGCCGCTATCGCCGCCGCGATCTCCGCCGGACCGGCCGCCGGACTGACACCGTTCACTGTCGTCCTCATCAGCCGCTGGGCCACACGATGGTCCTGGACCTGGCCACCTCGGTTCCGCCCTTCTCCACCACGATGTAGATCCTCTCGCCCACACCGTTGTAGTGGAACCGGTCCGTCACCTGACGGCCGCTGCCGTCGGTGGTCAGCGTCGCGCCGTTGTTGGAGTAGTCGTCGCTGACGGCGAAGGGCTGGATGTGGTACGAGGTGTGCGGCTCGAAACCGGTCATCACGACATGCATCAACGCGCACTGCGGCTTCTTGCAGTTCTCGTTGAAGGTCTCGGTCTTGCCGCGGGTGACGGTCACGACCGACCCCATGTCGACCCGCACGCGGGACGCCGTGCCCTGCCCTTCGCGGTTCTTAGCGCGGACCGTGATCGTGTACGTCCCGCCAGGGGTCAGGCCGGAAACGCTGTACGAACGCCGACCCTTACTGAGGCTGGCCTGGCCCGACTCGGCGCCCTTCCACGAAACGGTGTAGCCGGTCACCGGAGCGCCGTTGTCTTCTGGGGCCGTCCAGGTGACCACGACCGTGTTGCCCTGCCGGTCGTACTTCACGGACGGCGCCCCGGGCGGGCCCGCCGGCACCGGATCGCGCTTGACCGGCTTACGCGGCGGACGCGGCTGTGCGGGCTTCCAAGGCTCGGACGGCGGCGGCGCCGGTCCCTCCGGCTCCTGCGGGCTCGGGGTGATCGTCTTCTCGGGGGGCGGGGGCTGCGGGTCCCCGCGCTTCGGCTTGAAGTTGCCGGGGACCTCGACCCTGTTGACCCGCCCGTCGGGGTCGACCACAAAGACGTGCTGGCCCCTGGGGTCGTCGACGTAGACGCGCCGGTCCTCGCCGCGGTGGAGGCGGGGCGCCGTCGGATCGGCCGGGCCGCCGGCGCCGGGCGGCAACGCCATGCGTCCGCCGGGGATCGGCACGCCGTCCGGCCGGTACGTGTGGACGGTGCTGTTCGTCTGGTCGAACAGCACGACCGAGGTGCCGCTCACGCTGGGCGGGGCGAAGGTGCCGCTGGACGGCAGCCGTACGCTCTTGACCTTCCCGGCGCGGTCCGTGCCGAGCGTCGAGGCGTCGGCCATGTGGAGTTGCCCGCGGTCGACCACGGCCACCTTGCCTGCCGCGCCGACGGGGGCCACCAGCGCGCTGTCACTCAGGTCGGTGCCGATCGGCGTCCCGTCGCGGAGTTCGCCGGACGCCACGGGGACGAGCTCGTCCGACGTGGTGTCGACGAAGACCGGACGGTCGCCGACCACGGTCAGCGCGCCCTTGTGACCGGCGGGCGCGTAGGCCGGGCAGGTCACCTGGGCGGCCTTCGGGGCCAGCTTGCAGAAATGCCCGGTCGATCCGAGGCGGTGCAGCCAGAGGGAGCCGTCGGGGGTCACCACCGGATCGCCGAGCGCGTAGCCGCCGCCGGCCTTGATCACCGCGGGCGGGTCGCTCATCCGGAAGACGACGCCTGACTTGCGGTAGACCGCGTAGGGGCCGCCGGGGGCCTCGATCGCGACCGGACGCTCGTTCGTGGCGGGGGCCTGGTACGTCCGCAGCACCCGCAGGTCCGACTTGCCGAACTCGGTCACCCGCTTGCGGCCGAGCACGAAACCGCTCGACGGGCTGTGCACGACCTGGGAGTCGCGCTCCAGACCCTGCAACCGCAGCCCGCCGTCCACCGTCCTGGCGGAGCCGTTGACGTGGTAGATCGAACCGTCGGAACTGTTGCTGACCCAGTGGCCGCCTTGCAGCAGTTCCAGACCGGAGACGGGACGGACCGCCGCGAACACGGCCGCGGCGACGGCCACCGCGCAGAGCCCGGCCACCGGGACGAGTGGGAGCCGCCGCGGGCGTGCCTTGTCGCCGTCCCGCCGCCCGAGGGGAGCCACAACGCGGCGCAGAAACGCGATCACGCGTCGACGATAAACGAGCATCGGTTCCATTTCTCGATTCTGACCGGCTTCGGCGGGCACTGTAAGGGCGCGCGTCTGGGAGGGGTCCCGGCTTTGGGGTTCCGGCTTTCGGATTCCGCCTTCCGGGGCGGTTCCTTCGGGTTGCGGCTTTTCGCGTCACGGCTTTCGGGTCGCGCCATTACAGGCCCGCACCGTCCGCGTGGGGCAGCGCCAGCTCGAAGATCGCCCCGCCCTCCTCGGCGTTGTAGACGCGGAGCACACCGCCGTGCGCCTGGGCCACCCACCGGACGATGGCGAGGCCGAGGCCGCTGCCGATGGAGCCGGCGCCGCTGCTGAAGCGGTCGAAGGTCTCGCGGGCCGCCTCGGGGTCGATGCCCGGCCCCTGGTCGGCCACGACGACCCGTCCGCCGGCCACGGTGATGGACACGATCGCCGCCGGGGCGCCGGGCCGCTTGCCGTGCTGGAGCGCGTTGGTGAGCAGGTTGCGGATGGCCCGCTGCATCAGCACCGGGTCGGCGTTGACCTTGGTCGGGGCGGCGCTCACCGCGACCTGCGCGCCCTCGGCGGGGGTCTCGTCCACCACCGTGGTGACGAGCTGGTCGAGCCAGACGGGCTGGATGGCGAGCTGCTGCACCCCGGCCGCGAGGCGGGCGCGGACCAGCAGGCCGTCGATGATGCCGCCCATGCCGGCGGCGAGGCTCACGGTCCGCGACAGCAGGTCGTCGCGCATGGTGGGGTTGGTGATGGCGGTCTCGGCGAGGGCGCGGAGGGCGGCCACGGGCGTGCGCAGGTCGTGCGCGATGTCGGCGATCAGCCCTTCCTGCTGCTCCAGCGCCGCCGCCGCGGGACGGATGGCGCGGCCCGAGATGACGTAGCCGGCGCCCACGAGGGCGAGGACGAGGAGCGTGCCGCCGCCGATGACGGTGAGCGTCAGCGTGTCGTGGGCGTCGTCGGACGGCGAGGCGTCGGCGACCGCGGCCACCGCCCCCACGAACTGCCCGTTGCCGTCGCGGAACGGCTCGACCCGGATCGCCGCGATCCGTCCGGTCGGGTCGCCGCCCGCGTCGCGGACCTCGACGAGCCCGGTCCGGACGGTTCCGGTCCGGACGGCCTCCGCCGCGTGGGCGGCGAGGTTGACGCCCTTGAACGGCACGCACGCCTGCTTGCTGTAGTGCGGCGTGAACTTGCCCGCGCCTCCGGGAAGGACCGCGAACTGCGGGCACTGGCGGTCGATTTCGTCTGCGGGGACGAATTCCAGGTTCGGGGAACCGTCCCCGTCCTGGACGACGAGACGCTGCACGACCGCCGTCACCGTGCGCAGTTTCAGGTTCAGTTCCTGCTCGCGCGTCTGCGCGTCCTGGTCGATGAAGAGCCAGGCGAGGATGATCAGCCCGACGGCGTTCATCGCGGTGAACAGCGCGGTCAGCAACCAGCGCAGCCGCCGTAACCCGTCGGAGGCGGAGCCGCTGGTGCCTCTGACCGTCGTGGGGGTGCTCATTCGCCGGGGCCTCCGAGCCGGTAGCCGCGCCGGTTCAGGGTGTGGATCAGCTCGGGCGTCCGGAGTTTGCCGCGCAGCCGCTTTATGGTCTGTTCGACCACGTTGGACCTGGGGTCGGTGCTGGAGTCCCAGCAGTGCTCGATCAGTTCGTCCTGGCCGACCGCCTGCTCCTGCCGGGTCAACAGGTATTCGAGGACGGCGAACTCCTTGCTGGTCAGGCTGAGCATGACGCCCCCGCGGCGCACCTCGCGCCGCGCGGAGTCCAGCTCCAGGTCCGCGTGGCGCAGCACCGAGGGCCGGTTGGTGCCCGCCCGCCGGGCGAGCGCCAGCACCCGGGCGGTCATCTCCGGTGTCGCGAACGGCTTCACCAGGTAGTCGTCGCCGCCGTGCTCGAACCCGACGACCCGCTGAGCCAGCGAGTCCAGCGCGGTCAGGAAGAGCACCGGGAGCGCCCAGCCCCGCTGCCGACGCGCGTGGACGTACGTCGCGGCGTCTCCGTCCGGGAGCATCCGGTCGAACACCACGCAGTCGTAGTCGCCCGCGCGCAGGTGCGCGTCCGCGCCCGCGATGTCGGTCGCCTGGTCCACCTGGAAGCCCTTGCCGGCCAGCTCCGTCGTCACGGCCAGGCGCAGGTCCGCGTCGTCCTCCACGACCAGCACCCGCATTGACCAGGCCTTTCCCCGTGTCATCGAAACCTCATGTGGTGCACCGGATCCTAGGGACCACGAGGTGATCGCATCCGGCGACGCAGCCGCAGCTTAACCCCGGCGCCCGGGGGTCGCGGCCACTGGCAGGAACAGGACGAGTGCCCATGAGTGAGACCGGCGAGGTGACCAGCCCGAAGACCGGCCCGTCGAGCGGAGCTCGTCCGTTGAACGGCGGTGGGTGGGAGCTGGAGGACGGTGAGGCCGCGGCCGGACGGCCGGCGACCCCGGCGACCGCGCCCCGGCACGCCGATCTGCGACCCGCTCCCCCGGTCGTCCAGGCCGCGCGGACGACCACCACCGCCGCCC
>JBOHBY010000474.1:0-2083 GCA_050698635.1 Spirillospora sp. | reverse complement strand
TCGCCGCGGGCATCGCCGCCGTCCGCGCCCGCATCGCCGCCGCCTGCGCCGCCGCCGGGCGGGACGAGGGCGAGCTGACGCTGGTCGCCGTGACCAAGACGTTCCCCGCGTCCGACGTGCGGCTGCTGGCCGGGCTCGGGCTCACCGACGTCGGCGAGAACCGCGACCAGGAGGCCCGCCCGAAGGCCGCCGCCTGCGCCGACCTCCCGCTCACCTGGCACTTCGTCGGACACCTCCAGACCAACAAGGCACGCGCCGTCGCCGGCTACGCCGACGTCGTCCACTCGGTGGACCGCTCCAGGCTCGTCTCCGCGCTGTCCGGCGCCGCCGTCCGCGCCGGCCGCACGCTCCGCTGCCTCGTCCAGGTCTCGCTGGACGAATCAGCGTCATCACAGGAGCAAGGGCGCGGCGGCGCGTCCCCGGGCGACGTACCGCGCCTCGCCGACGAGATCGCCGCCGCCGGCGGCCTGGAACTCGGCGGCGTGATGGCCGTCGCACCGCTCGGCGCCGACCCGTCGCCCGCTTTCGCCCGCCTTGCCCGGATCTCCGCTGACGTACGGGGGAACCATCCGGACGCCCGGATCGTCTCTGCGGGTATGAGCGGCGATCTGGAACAGGCGGTCGCGTGCGGCGCGACACACCTGCGGGTCGGTACGGCGTTGCTCGGCGGCCGACAGGCAATCGTCAGGTAATGTCCCCCCAGTGGCGCCCGCCGCGACGCGGGCGGCCACGAAGGATCAGTCCCACGACGGCACCAGACGCGTCCGGAGCCGCGACCACAGGACACGGAGGGGCGTATGGCCAGCGCGATGCGCAAGATGGCGGTCTACCTCGGCCTTGTGGAGGACGATCGCTACGACGACAAGTACGGCGACTACGACGAGTACGACGCCTACGACGAGGACACCGACACCGGGCAGCCCCGCCGTCGCGAGGACGAATCCGGCGGACAGCCTACCCGAGCCGAAGACGCGACGGACCGCGAACTCGACCATAACGCCACGTCCACCATCGAGCGACGCTCCGTGGCGCTCTACGAGTCCGGTACCACCGACCTTGCGCGCATCACTACGCTGCATCCCAGGACCTACAACGAGGCGCGGACCATCGGGGAGCACTTCAGGGAGGGCACGCCGGTGATCATGAATCTGACCGAGATGGTCGACAGCGACGCCAAGCGTCTGGTCGACTTCGCGGCAGGTCTCGTGTTCGGGCTCCATGGGAGCATCGAGCGTGTTACCAACAAGGTGTTCCTGCTGTCGCCCGCCAACGTGGAGGTGACGGCCGAGGACAAGGCCCGGATGGCAGAACGAGGGTTCTTCAACCAGAGCTGAGAGCCACATGCGTGAGAGCCAGATGCGAGAGTACCCGTGAACATCGTTGGAACCGTGCTGCTGGTCGTCCTGTACTTCTTCCTCCTGTTCCTGATCGGGAGGTTGATCCTGGAGGTCCTGCAGTCGTTCGCCCGGCAATGGAAGCCGACCGGGGTCGTTCTGGTGATCGCCGAGGCGACGTACACCGTCACCGATCCGCCACTGAAATTCCTGAGGCGCTTCATCCCGCCCATACGACTCGGTAACGTGGCGCTGGACCTCAGCTTCACCTTGCTCATCCTTGTGGTCTGGGTCTTGATCATCTTCGTCCAGAGGATCTGATCGGATACCGTCCTTTGGGACAGACTCCAAGCGCGCCAAGGAGACGAACATGCCGCTGACACCCGCCGACGTGCGGAACAAGCAGTTCAGTACCACCAGGCTGAGGCCGGGGTACGACGAGGAGGAGGTGGACGCCTTCCTCGACGAGGTCGAGGCGGAGCTCGACCGCCTCATCCAGGAGAACGAAGAACTGCGGGCCAAGCTCGCCGAGTGCCTGCGCGGCAAGGTCCCCGCCATGGCCGCGCCGATCGTGGAGCCGAAGCCGGACGTCCAGAAGATCCCCGAGCCTCCCCGCCCCGAGCCGCAGCCGCAGCCCGAGCCGGAGCCCGCCCTCGGCGGCCTCGGCATGTCCCCGGCCCCCACCGGCGAGGACAACATGGACACCGCCGCCCGCGTGCTCGCGCTCGCGCAGCAGACCGCCGACCAGG
>JBOHBY010000473.1:0-2497 GCA_050698635.1 Spirillospora sp. | reverse complement strand
CAACTCGGCCGCGTCGCTCTCGGCGTTGGCGCGCTGCTCGGCGGCGTCGACCTTGGCCGCGGCCTTGATCTCGTTCGCCTCGGACCTGGCGGCCTGCACGAGCTCGGTGGCCTGCTCCTCGGCCAGCCGGAGCAGCTGCTCGATGCGGGCGCCGAGCCCGGAATAGGTGGGACGCTCCTGTTCCTGAAGCTGCCGATGGGCGTCCGACAGTTCCCGCTGCAGGGCCTGGGTCTGCTCACGGGTCTGCCGGACCTCGTTGTCGAGCGATTTGATGTGCTCGTCGACCTGGTGCCGGTCGTAGCCGCGAAGCACCACGTCGAACTCGCGTGGGGGCGTGTCTTCGAAGAAGTTGCTGAGCTGGGCGTCGATGTCGGACTGCATGTGGCTCAATCCTGGATGTGACGGGGCTACCAGTGGTTCCGGGGACCGGTTGATCGCCTGGCATTACGGCATGACGGGCTCCATGACGGGCTCAGTGCCCCAGACCTCTTCCGGCGAATGAAGCCTACTCCCGACACTGCCGTGTTGGGGGTTCATCTTGACACGCTGCGTGGTTTGTCTGCTTTGTAATCGGCCTCGCCGGCTCCATGACTCCCCAGGTACGGGGCCCACAAATACGCCATATGTGTCTGAACGGTCACAGAGCGGCGGTCGACGGTCGGCCGTCCGCCGCCGTGATATCGAACACGTCACGATCCGGTCGCGTCTCGTAGCCGGGCCCGCGCGGGCCCTATGGGGCGGTCGTCGCGGGCCGGTGGCGGTGGTTCCGGAGGCTCACGCGGGGTCGCGGCGCTTCTGCACGAGCTCGGTCAGGACGCCGTGGCAGTCCTTCGGGTGCAAAAAGTTGATCAAGGAACCCATCGAACCGCCGCGCGGCGCGTCGTACAGCACTCGGATGCCTTTTTCGGCGATATCGGCGGTCTCGTCGGCGACGTCGCCGTCCGTCCCGAATGCTATGTGGTGTACGCCCTCACCGTTCTTCGCCATCCATGTGGCGACCGCGGAGTCGTCCCGGATCGGCTGGATCAGCTGCAGATAGCTCGCCGCCCCGTCCCCGGTCTCGTTGATCTTGAGCATGCACTCCCGGACGCCCTGCTCCTCGTTCACCTCGAAATGCGCGTCGGTGAAGCCATAGGTCGCTTTGTAGAACTCGACGGTCGCGTCGAGATCGTGGCAGGCGATGCCGATGTGGTCGATACGGGTCAGCACGGGCCATCTCCCTACTCCGCCGGACGGACGGGGCCGAACGGAACCGAACGGTGTTCTCCTGGGTATCGTGGCGAACGTCGCCGACGCACCACCCTGGAGGCTTCCACATGACCGGCACGTCCGTGATCGTCGCTGGCGCACGCACCCCCATCGGCCGCCTGTCTGGTTCCCTGAAGGACTTCTCCGCCGCCGACCTCGGCGCGCACGCGATCAAGGCTGCGCTGGAGCGGGCCGGCCTGTCCGGCGACCAGGTGCAGTACGTGATCCTCGGCCAGGTGCTGCAGGCGGGGGCGGGGCAGGTCCCGTCGCGGCAGGCGGCGGTGAAGGCGGGCATCCCGATGGACGTCCCGTCCATCACGATCAACAAGGTGTGCCTGTCCGGGCTGGACGCGATCGCGCTCGCCGACCAGCTGATCCGCGCGGGCGAGTTCGACATCGTCGTCGCGGGCGGCATGGAGTCGATGACCCAGGCCCCGCACCTGCTGCCGAAGTCGCGCGCCGGATACAAGTACGGCTCCGTCGAGGTCCTCGACCACATGGCCCACGACGCGCTGACGGACGCCTACGAGGGCCTGTCCATGGGCGAGTCGACCGAGCGCCACAACGCCGGGCTGAACATCTCCCGCGCGGAGCAGGACGAGTTCTCCGCCCGCTCCCACCAGCGCGCCGCCGAGGCCGTCAAGAACGGCGTGTTCGACGAGGAGATCGCCCCGGTCGAGGTCCCGCAGCGGCGCGGCGAGCCGGTCGTGTTCGCCACCGACGAGGGCGTGCGCGGCGACACCACCGTCGAGGTGCTCGGCAGGCTGCGTCCCTCGTTCGGCAAGGACGGGACGATCACCGCGGGCTCGGCCTCGCAGATCTCCGACGGCGCCGCGGCCGTCGTCGTGATGTCCAAGACGAAGGCCGAGGAGCTGGGCCTGAACTGGCTCGCCGAGATCGGCGCGCACGGCAACGTCGCGGGCCCCGACAGCTCGCTGCACTCACAGCCGTCCAACGCGATCAAGCACGCCCTCGGCAAGGAGGGCCTGAGCGTGGACGACCTCGACGTCATCGAGATCAACGAGGCGTTCGCGTCCGTCGGGATCCAGTCGATGCGCGACCTCGGCGTCGGCCCCGAGAAGGTCAACGTCAACGGCGGCGCCATCGCGCTCGGCCACCCGGTCGGCATGTCCGGCGCCCGCCTCGCCCTGACCCTCGCCTACGAGCTGAAGCGCCGCGGCGGCGGCGTCGGCGCCGCGCGGGCGCATCGACGTGCTCGTGAACAACGCCGCCCTGCTCGGCGATTGGC
>JBOHBY010000472.1:0-4872 GCA_050698635.1 Spirillospora sp. | reverse complement strand
CTACGACGCCGCTGCTGCCGCCGGGCGTGCCGGTCATGCTGGCCGCCGTCGCCGTGCTGCCCGCCCTGATCAGGAAGAAGACGAGGTCACAGTGAACGTGTGGATCGCGGTGATCGCCACCGGGCTCGGCTGCTACGCGCTGAAGCTCGGCGGGCTCGTCACCCCGCAGTCGGTCCTGGACGACCCGCGCGTGCGCCGGTTCACCGAACTCGTCCCGGTGGCGCTGCTGACCGCGCTGATCGCCGTCCAGGCGCTCGCCGACGGCAAGACCCTGGAATTCGACGCCGCCCGCATGGCCGGCCTGGGCGCGGCCGTCGCCGCGCTCCTGCTCCGCGCGCCCTTCCTCGTGGTGCTGATCGTCGCCGCCGGTGTCGCCGCCGGGCTTCGCCTGCTCGGCCTCTGACGTCAGGACTCGGCGGCGACGATCTCCAGCGCCGCGGCCAGATCGTCCGGGTACGGGCTCGTGAACTCCACCCGCCCGCCGGTCACCGGGTGCTCGAACCCGAGCCGGGCGGCGTGCAGCCACTGCCGCCGCAGACCGAGACGCGCCGACAGGGTCGGATCGGCCCCGTACAGCAGGTCACCCACGCACGGATGCTTGATCGCCGACATGTGGACCCGGATCTGGTGCGTCCGGCCCGTCTCCAGGTCGATGTCGAGCAGCGACGCCGCGCGGAACGCCTCGACGGTGTCGTAGTGCGTCACCGACGGCCGCCCGCCCGCCACGACCGCGAACCGGCCGTCGCCGGACGGATGCCGGTCGATGGGCGCGTCGACCGTCCCGCGGAACGGGTCGGGGTGGCCCTGCACGAGCGCCTGGTAGCGCTTGTCGATACGGCGTTCCTTGAACGCCCGCTTCAGACGCGAGTACGCGACCTCGCTCTTGGCGACGACCATCGCGCCCGTGGTGTTGGCGTCCAGCCGGTGGACGATGCCCTGCCGCTCGGCCGCCCCGCTGGTCGCGATCGTGTGCCCGGCCCCGAGCAGCCCGCCGAGGACGGTCGGGCCCGTCCAGCCGGTCGTGGGGTGGGCGGCGACGCCGATCGGCTTGTTCACGACGATGATGTCGTCGTCCTCGTACAGGACGCCCATGCCGGGGACCGGCTCGGCGACCGGCGCGGGCGGTGCCGGGGGCGGCGGAAGCGTCACCTCCAGCCAGGCGCCCGCGTGCAGCCGCTCCGACTTGGTCGCCACCGCCGCGCCGTCGAGCAGGACGTCACCGGCGGCGATGATGTCGGCGGCGCTACCCCGCGACAGCCCGAACAGCCGCGCCAGCCCGGCGTCGACCCGCTCGCCCTCAAGGCCGTCCGGGACGGGAAGGCTCCGCACCTCGCCCGTCACGACTTCTCCCCCGAAGCCGAAGCCTCACCGGCCTCGCTCTCGCTCCCGGACTCCGCCTCCGCCTCCGGTTCCGGCTCCGGCTCCGGTTTCACCTCAGGCTCCGGCTTCTTCTCGGCGGCGGTGTCGGCGTCCTTGCCGGTGATGCGCGTCCCGTCGACCTGGAGGCCGCGCGCCGCCAGCAGGACCGCCAGCACCCCGCCGCAGACGATCGCCGAGTCGGCCAGGTTGAACACCGGGAAGTTCGGCACCTGGATCCAGTCGACGACATGTCCCTTCAACGGCGCGGGCTCGCGCAGCATCCGGTCGATGAGGTTGCCGACCGCGCCGCCGAGCAACAGCCCCAGGCAGATCGCCCAGGGCACGCTCCGCAGGTTGCGGGCGGTGCGCAGGATCGCCACCACCACGCCGCAGGCGATCAGGGTGAAGACGATCGTGTAACCGGTGCCGATCGAGAACGCGGCGCCGCTGTTGCGGGTCTCGCGCAGGGTCAGCAGGCCGCCGAGCAACCGGATGGGCTCCTCGTCCTGCAGCGTCGCCACCACGACGGTCTTGGACACGATGTCGGCGGCCAGCGCGGCCAGCGCCACGGCGACCAGCACGCCGACGCGGCGCGGCCGAGGAGATCCCGTGGATTCCTCGGCCCCGCCCTCTGGGTTCGTTGAGTCGCTCAGCGACGTTCCTCGCGTTGTTTGCATGTCACACACAGGGTCGCACGCGGGAAGACCTGGAGGCGCGCCTTGCCGATCGGCCTGGTGCACGACTCGCAGATCCCGTACGTGCCGGTGTCCATCCGCTGGACGGCCCGCTCGATCTGGGCGAGCAGGTCCTGTGAATTGTAGGACAGGGCCAGCTCGTGCTCGCGCTCGTAGGTCTTGGCGCCCGCGTCGGCCTGGTCGTCGCCCGCGCCGTCGCTGGAATCGCCTTCGGCGATCTGGCTGGCGGACGCCGCGATCTCGGTGCGCAGCGCCACGATCTGCTCCTGCAGCCCGGCCTTGACCTCGGCGAGCTCGGCGGACGTCCACCGGTGCTCCCCCTCGCGGACCGGCAGCTGCGCCGCCGTCGCACCCCGCCCCGCCTGCTTCGCCTTCGCCGCCTTCGCCGCCTTCGCGGGACCGCGTTTGGCGGCCTTCGTGGCGGGGCTCCTCGCGGCGGGCTTCTTGGCCGCGGCTGGCCTCGGCCCCCGCGTCGTCTTTCCAGCGGGCGGCTCCTCGACGGGCTGTGCGCCCCTCTTCGCGCCGGCCATGTCGGCCCCCCTCGCGCTGATCGCCTCGACGGGCAGTGCGGGCAGCATAGGTCCCCTTTCTCGGGCCCGGCAAACAGCCTGGGCCGCGTTACCGACCGCTTATGCCCGGTCGCCGATCGCCCGGAAACCCCAGCGGGACGCACGAGATCGCAAAGGAACGGCACGGTCCCGGAACGGCGCGAAAAGGGGAAGAGGCGGTGGGCCGCGTGCGTTAAAATGGCCGTGAGCAGTCATGTCGGCAGGCGTTGAAGGGGACACCTGCCGCCGCGAGCGGCCATGAGCGACCCGGAGATGGTGCGAGCCCGGGGGCGAGCGCGGCGGTCTGATCACCCCGGAGCCGCCGGAAGAACCGTCCGGGACGTGCGTCGTCCGCGGGCCTACTAGAACCGGTGGCCGAGACTCGAACGAAGCGGACCGTGCCCTCGGCGCGGTCAAGGAGGGTGGTACCGCGGGGCGTCGAGCCTCGTCCCTCCGGTCAACGTCGTACACGTCGTTTCCGGAGGTCCGCCGTGAGCCGAGGTTTTCGGCAACTGCCCGCGCAGGTCGATCTGCCCGCCCTAGAGCGGGACACGCTGCGCCGGTGGCAGGAGAGCAAGGTTTTCGAGCGGTCGCTGGAGCGCACCGCGTCCGGTCCCCAGTGGGTGTTCTACGAGGGCCCGCCGACGGCGAACGGCATGCCGGGCGTCCATCACGTCGAGGCGCGCGTGTTCAAGGACGTCTTCCCGCGCTTCAAGACCATGAAGGGCTACCACGTCCCGAGAAAGGCCGGCTGGGACTGTCACGGGCTGCCCGTCGAGGTCGCCGTGGAAAAGGAACTCGGCCTCACCGGCAAGAAGGACATCGAGGAGTACGGCGTCGCGGAGTTCAACGACCGCTGCCGTGAATCGGTCCTCCGGCATGTGGACGCGTTCGAGGAAATGACCGAACGCATGGGTTACTGGGTCAACACCGACCAGGCCTACCGGACGATGGACCCCGAATACGTCGAGGCGGTCTGGTGGTCGCTGAAGCAGGTGTTCGACAAGGGCCTGCTCTTCCGAGACTTCCGCATCACGCCGTACTGCCCGCGCTGCGGGACGGGCCTGTCCGACCACGAACTGGGGCAGCCCGGCGGGTACGAGGAGGTCACGAGCCCGTCGGTGTACGTGCGGATGCCCGTCACGTCCGGCCCCCTCGCCGACCTGGGCGCCGCGCTGCTGATCTGGACGACGACACCGTGGACGCTCGTGTCCAACACCGCCGTGGCCGTCCACCCCGACGTCACCTACGTCGCCGCCCGTCCCGCGGGTTCCGACGAGGTCCTGGTCGTGGCCGAGCCGCTCCTCGACCAGGTCCTGGGCGAGGGCGCCGAACGGCTCGCCACCTACCAGGGCACCGAACTCGAACGCACCACCTACTCTCGGCCGTTCGACCTGGTCGACATCCCTGACTCGCACTACGTCGTCCTGGGCGACTACGTCACCGTCGAGGACGGCACCGGGCTCGTCCACCAGGCACCCGCGTTCGGCGGCGACGACATGACCGTCTGCAAGCGCTACGGCATGCCGATCGTCAACCCCATCGGCCCGGACGGCCGCTTCCTGCGCGAGGTGCCCCTCGTCGGCAACAAGTTCTTCAAGGACGCCGACGAGCCCCTCACCGACGACCTGCGCGCGCGCGGGCTGCTGTTCCGCGGCGGGCACTTCGAGCACAGCTACCCGCACTGCTGGCGCTGCCACACGGCGTTGATGTACTACGCGCAACCCTCCTGGTACGTCCGCACCACGCGGATCAAGGATGCGCTGCTGCGCGAGAACCAGAACACCAACTGGTACCCGGACACGATCAAGTGGGGCCGCTACGGCGACTGGCTGAACAACAACATCGACTGGGCGCTGTCGCGCAACCGCTTCTGGGGCACCCCGCTGCCGATCTGGCGCAACGACGAGGACCAGTCGAAGCTGGTCTGCGTCGACTCCCTCGCCCGGCTCTCCGAGCTCACCGGCCTCGACCTGTCCGACCTCGACCCGCACCGTCCCTTCATCGACGAGATCACCTTCGAGATCGACGGCGAGCCAGGCACCTACCGGCGGGTTCCCGAGGTCATCGACGCCTGGTTCGACTCCGGCGCCATGCCGTTCGCGCAATGGGGCTACCCGCACGCCGCAGGATCGGCGGAGAGGTTCGAGCGCGCCTACCCGGCCCAATACATCTGTGAGGCCATCGACCAGACCCGGGGCTGGTTCTACTCGCTGATGGCGGTCGGCACGCTGGTGTTCGAGCGCAGCTCGTACGAGTCGGTCGTCGTC
>JBOHBY010000471.1:0-7411 GCA_050698635.1 Spirillospora sp. | reverse complement strand
GGGCGCCCTCCATCGTCGCGCAACGCGGTGCGATCGCTGCATCGCTCCGGCTCGCCTAGCGGCTCGCTGCGCGATCAGGTTTCTCGCAGGCTCGAAACCTGCCTTCGGACGCGATCGCAGGCGTTGGGGTTGTCGCGGGGTTGCGGTGCTACTTGCGGTTGTTGCAGTAGTGGCTGCGCGTGGTGCGCTGGGTGGAGGGTTAGAGATTGGGGCGCTGGGCGCCTACCAGCTGCATTAGGGGGTAGCGGCGTTGTTTGACGGCCGTGTAACCGCGGTCGGTCAGGGCGGTGGTGATCTCTCGGTCGCCGAAGGTGGTGAAGCCGGTGGCGCGGCGGAGGAGGGTGGCGCCGATGCGGGTGGCGGGGAGGGGGAGTGGGCGGCGGGACGTAAGGATGACCAGGTGGCCGCCTGGCTTGAGGACGCGGGTCATGCCGTCCAGGGCCGTCCAGGGGTCGTCGAACAGGTAGAGGGCGCCGAAGCAGCAGACGGCGTCGAACGTCGCGTCGCGGAACGGGAGGTCGACGGCGTCGCCGCGGACGTAGCGGATGTCGTCCGCGGATGTGTCGGCCACGGCTCGGGTGAGCATCGTTTCGGACGCGTCGAGGCCGATGACCAAGCCCCCTTCTCCGACTCCTGAGGCCAGGGCGCGGGTGACGTTGCCGGGGCCGCAGGCCACGTCCAGGACGGTCGCCGGTGGGCGGACGGCGCGGCCGGGGTGGGAGAGCCCGAGCCAGTCGCGGGCCATCGCGTGCTCGGTGGCGGTGTCCGGGCCGATCGGCCAGCCCTTGGCGAGGTTGAAGCCGATCGGCCGCCACACCCGCTCGTAGATCTGCGGCAGGAACGTCGACTGCATCACCGACTGCGCGAGCGACGGGGGCGGCTTCGCGGACGGTCCGAGCAGGTCGAGGTAGCCCGCCGAGGTGTCGGGATCTGCCGGCGGGTCGCGAAGGAGGCCGAGAAGACGGTCCATGGTGGATGGGATGCCCGTCATCGTCACCCGGCTATTAGATCATGCGTCAACTCGTCCGGGAGGGCGAGGGCCGTCTGGGCGGCCATGAAGGTGAGCGTGTCGGCCATCAGGTCGATCGAGCGGCTCACCGAACGGCTGGAGTGGCCGACCTCCGACTCGCTGCGGAGCAGGACGGGCGCGTCCGACGCGGTGGCGTGCTGGAGCGCGGCGCACATCTTGCGGGCGTGCAGCGGGTCCACGCGGGTGTCGCTGTCGAACGTCGTGAACAGGACCGCCGGGTAGGCCGTTCCCGCGTGAACGTGGTGGTACGGCGAATAGCCGATGAGCCAGCCGAACTCCTCGGGGTCGTCGGCCGTCCCGTACTCGTCGTTCCACGTCTGGCCCAGGCCGAATTTCTCGTATCTGGCCATGTCCAGGAGCGGGGCCGAGCACACCACCGCGCGGTACAGGTCGGGGCGCTGGGTGAGCGCCGCGCCGACCAGCAGGCCGCCGTTGGAGCCGCCGGAGATCGCCAGCCGGGACGGCGTCGTCAGGCCGTCCGCGATCAGCTTCTCGGCGGCGGCGTGGAAGTCGTCGAACACGTTCTGCTTGCGGTCGCGCATCCCGGCGCGGTGCCACTCCTCACCCTCCTCCGACCCGCCGCGCAGGTTCGCGATCGCGTACACGCCACCGGCCTCCACCCAGGCCAGGATGCTGGCCGAGTAGGCCGGAGTGAGCGGGATGTTGAACCCGCCGTACCCGTACAGGATCGCCGGACGCGGGCCGGACAGGCCGGGGCGTGCGGAGACGAGCATCCTGACCTCGGTCCCGTCCCCGGACGTGTAGGTGACCTGGCGGGTCTCGATCTCCGGGACCTCGACCGTGCCCGGGGCGGACGCCCACAGCGTCGTCTCGCCGGTGCGGGCGTCATAGTGCATGACCGAGGAGGGGGTGACGTTGTCGGTGTAGCCGAACCATGCCTCGTGGCCGCCTTCGGGGCGCTCGATGATCCCGCCGATCGAGCCGAGGCCGGGGGTGGGGACCGTCCCGAGCCGCTCTCCTGTCTCCAGGTCGTGGATGGTGATCTCGCTGATCGCGTGCCGCGTCCACCCGGCGAGGAGAACGGGGCGGTCGAGCCGAGGTGGTAGGTCGGGGTCGGTTGGTCGGGGGTCGGCAGAGTCCAGGATCGCGTAGTCGGTGAGGACGGCCTGGGGGTCCTGCGGGAGGAGGTCGCGCCAGGTCTCGTAGGACGGGTCGGCCGGGTCGGCGACACAGAGGCGGGAGCGGGGCGCGTCGCGGTCGGTGAAGATGTAGGCGCGGCCGTCCCGTCCCACGCGCAGGCCGGTGGCGGCGTCCACGCCCTCCTGGACGGCGCGGAGTTCAGGCGCCTCGGATGGTGAGGCGGACAGGTCGGCGATCCACAGGTCGTTGCGCGGCGCGGTGCCCTGCGACGCCGACACCGTGAGCCAGCGCCCGTCCCGGCTGACGGCGACACCGTAGTAGTTGGTCTTGTCCAGCCCCGCGCCGAAGATCAGCACGTCGTCGGTGTCGGGCTCGGTGCCGACACGGTGCAGGTAGACGCGCCGGTGGTACTGCTCCTCGCCCTCCGGGACGTCCCGCGCCGGCAGCCTGCGGGTGTAGAAGTACGCCTCGCCGTCCGGCAGCCAGGCGATCGACGAGTAGCGCGCCCGGTCGATCGGGCCCTCGACGCGCTCGCCCGTCGCGACGTCCATGACGTGCAGGAGCGACTCCTCGTCACCGCCGGTCGAGATCTTGTACGCCAGGCGGCGGCCCTCCTTGTCGGGCTGCCAGCCGTCCAGCGTGGTGGTGCCCTCCGGGTCCAGCGCCATCGGGTCGACGAGGACGCGCTCGGAGCCGTCCGGATCCACCGTGTACAGGACGGGATGCTCCTGGTCCGCCGCGCGGCGTGTGAAGAACCGCCGCCCGCCCCGCCACACCGGCGATCCGACGCTCCCCGCGCCGAGCAGCTCCCCGAGCCGGCGGCGCAGGGCGTCCCGTCCGGCCAGCGCGTCCGTGACCTTGTGGAACAGCTTGTCCTGCGCTGCGAGCCAGGCTTTGGTGTCCTCGGCGGCGGCGTCCTCAAGCCAGCGGTACGGGTCGGCGACCCGGTGACCGTGGATCTCCTCGACGATGTCCTGGCGCTTCGCGGGCGGATACGGCGTCATAGGTTGCACTGTATTGGCCGTTCCGGACTGTCCGTCGCGTACACTTCGACCCGCCGCGAAGACGCGTTCGCGTTCGACCGGCCCCCTGAAGGGGGATTATTGGGGTAGCGGACGGCCTCCCTCAGACGCCACACTGATTTTGGTCGGTTCGCCCCGGGGAGGTCCTCATGGCGAGTGCGCAGGTACCGGAGACAATAATCGGGCCTCGGTGCGAGGCGCGCCCTGTCGCGCCCGCCGAGGCGAACAGACAGCAGAGCCCGGCGGAGGGCGTCTGAGATGCGACAAGTCCTCCTCCTGAACGCGACGTACGAACCACTCACCACGCTCCCGCTTCGGCGGGCGGTCTGCCTCGTGCTTCGGGAGAAGGCGGAGATCGTCCACCACGACACCTCAGGCGCGGTCCTGCACTCGGCGACGATGACGGTCGAGGTCCCTTCTGTCATCCGCCTCCGCCGCTACGTGCGCATCCCGTTCCGCACCCGCGTCCCGCTCACCCGCGCCGCCCTGATGCGCCGCGACAACTTCCGCTGCGTCTACTGCGGCCACCGCGCCGAGACCATCGACCACGTCCACCCGCGCAGCCGCGGCGGCAAACACGTCTGGGAGAACTGCGTCGCGTCCTGCATGACCTGCAACCACCGCAAGGCCGACCGCCTCCTCGAAGAACTCGGCTGGACGCTCAGCATCACCCCTGGCGTCCCCCGCGGCGCCCACTGGCGCCTCATCGGCCTGATCCACGACGGCGACCCCCAATGGGCCGCCTACGTCACTGAGCCTGCTGCGTGATTTATCCAGGGGCTGTGTTTGCCCAGGGGGCGACCCCCTGGAACCCCCGTTGGCACGGAGGGCACGCCTTTCCGAGCCGCTGGCGCGTCTCGGAAAGACGCACCCTCCGTGCTCGGGTCGTGCGACCTCCGGCCCTGGAGGGCCTCCGGCCGCACGACCCGTGGCTCCGGCTTAGGTCTGGATCAAGTGGTGGCTCTTTGGGTGCGCGAGGCGTGGTGGTTGCTGAGGTCGTATCCTTGGGGGGTGCCTCGTTATGACTATCGCTGCCGTGCCTGCGGGTCGACCTTTGAGGTCTCCCGGCCGATGATCAACGCGTCCGATCCGGCTCGGTGTCCGGACGGACACGATGACACCGTGAAGCTGCTGTCCACGGTCGCCGTCACCGGAACGTCCGCGTCGCCGCCCAGGCCCGCGGGTGGAGGCGGCTGCTGCGGCGGTGGCTGCTGCTCCTAGAGCGCCTCGAACGGCGGGACGATCTTCACTATCGCGATGAGCTGGATGCCCTCCGCGGGCAGGAAGTGGAACCATCCGGGGCTGGCGTAGCCGCCGGAGGTGAATTTCATCTGGCACAGGCCGCGCCGACTGCGTGATTCGTTCAGGTCGGTGAGGTCCACACCCATGTCGCCGAGTTCGACGAGCTGATCGGCCAGCCGTTCGACCTCTTTGACGACGTCCGGCGGCAGGCCGCCTGCGACCTGGGCGAAATCCGGGTTGTACTCCCAGCTCCAACGTCCGGTCAAGACCGCATGTCCTCTAGTACGGCCGCGTACGCCTCGTCGAGGATGCGTCCAATCTCAGAGGCGGCGGCACGTACCTCGTCGATGCCGTGCTTGCCCTTCGTCGCACGGTCTTCGAGTTCTTGGAACCGGCTCGCCAGCTCCGGCTGCCGGTAGATGTAGACGTAGGCACCCCAATACAGGCAGAAGCTTCGAAATGGGACGAAGCTGCCCTCTGACTCGGCCTTCTCCACCGCCTCGCCCAGATCACGAGTGAACTCGGGCAGCCATGCCGGATTGACCTCCATGATGGCCTTCCGCAAGGCGGAAACGGTGGCGGGAGGTTGGGGAATCAGCGGCTTGTCGTGCGCGGGAACGGGCACGGCCTCTCCCTTCGGTGGGATCACCACGTCAGCTTATCGGGCGTCGTTTGCCTGCTCAGGGAGGTTTGTGCCTTGTGTGGGTCTGTGCCGGTTCGGTACGGAAGCAGGGCTCAGGTGGGGTTCAGTTGGGTGACGTCGCGGGCGGCGCCGGTGGAGGCGGAGGTGGCCATGGCGGCGTAGGCGCGTAGCGCGGCGCTGACGGGGCGGTGGCGGTCGCGGGGGCGGTAGCCGCCGAGGTCGGCGAGGAGTTTCTCGCGGCGGATCTCCAGTTCGTCGGACGGGACGTCGAGTTCCAGGGTGCGGTTCGGGATGTCGATGGCGACGCGGTCGCCGTCCTCGACGAGGGCGATGATGCCGCCGCCCGCGGCCTCGGGGGAGGCGTGGCCGATGGACAGGCCGGACGTGCCGCCCGAGAACCGGCCGTCGGTGATCAGCGCGCACTCCTTGCCGAGCCCGCGGCCCTTGAGGAAGCTCGTCGGGTACAGCATCTCCTGCATGCCGGGGCCGCCCTTCGGGCCCTCGTAGCGGATCACGACGACGTCGCCGGCCTTGACGCGGCCGCCGAGGATGCCTTCGACGGCCTGGTCCTGCGACTCGAAGACGACGGCGGGGCCGGTGAACGTCCACAGGTCCTCGTCGACGCCGGCGGTCTTGACGATGGCGCCGTCGGGGGCGATGTTGCCGCGCAGGACGGCCAGGCCGCCGTCGGCGGTGTAGGCGTGCTCGACGGAGCGGATGCAGCCGTTCTCGCGGTCGAGGTCGAGCGACTCCCAGCGGGCGCTCTGGCTGAAGGCGGACGTGCTGCGGACGCCGCCGGGCGCCGCGTGGAACAGGTCGACGGCCTCCGGCAGGACGTCGGGGGAGCGGACGTCCCATTTGGCGACGAACTCGTCCAGCGACGCGGAGTGGACGGAGTGGGCCGCGCCGTGCAGCAGCCCGCCCCGGTGCAGTTCGCCGAGGAGGGCGGGGATGCCGCCGGCGCGGTGGCAGTCCTCGACGTGGTACTTGCCGGTGGCGGGGGCGAGCTTGCAGACGCAGGGGACGCGGCGGGAGATCGCGTCGATGTCGGACAGGCCGAAGTCGACGCCCGCCTCGGTGGCTGCGGCCAGCAGGTGCAGGATGGTGTTGGTGGAGCCGCCCATGGCGACGTCCAGGACCATCGCGTTCGCGAAGGCCTCGCGGGTGGCGATGTTCAAGGGGAGGACTGATTCGTCGTCGTTGTCGTAGTAGCGGCGCGCGACGTCGACGACGGTGCGGCCCGCGTCCTCGTAGAGGCGGCGGCGGGCGGTGTGGGTGGCAAGGACGGTGCCGTTGCCCGGCAGCGCGAGGCCGATCGCCTCGGTGAGGCAGTTCATCGAGTTCGCGGTGAACATGCCGGAGCAGGAGCCGCAGGTCGGGCAGGCGCTCTCCTCCATTTCGAGGAGCTTGGCGTCGTCGAGGGAGGCGTCGGCGGAGGCGATGATCGGGTCGATCAGGTCGAGCTTGTTGCCGCCCATGACGCCCTCGACGGGCTTGCCCGCCTCCATCGGGCCGCCGGACACGAAGACGGTGGGGATGTTCAGGCGCAGCGCCGCCAGCAGCATGCCGGGGGTGATCTTGTCGCAGTTGGAGACGCAGACGAGGGCGTCGGCGCAGTGCGCGTTGACCATGTACTCGATCGCGTCGGCGATCAGCTCGCGGGACGGCAGCGAGTACAGCATGCCGTCGTGGCCCATGGCGATGCCGTCGTCGACCGCGATCGTGTTGAACTCGCGGGGCACACCGCCGGCCTCGCGGACGGCGCCCGCGACGACCTTGCCGACCTCGTCCAGGTGGACGTGGCCGGGCACGAACTGGGTGAAGCTGTTGGCCACCGCGACGATCGGCTTGCCGAAGTCGTCGCGTTCGACGCCGCTGGCCCGCATGAGCGCGCGGGCGCCCGCCATGTTCCTGCCATGGGTGACAGTGCGTGACCTGAGCGGTGGCATGTGGGTGACCTCTCCAACGTGGGACGTGCCGTGACCGCGGCCGCCCGGCCCCGCGCAGGTGCGGCGCGGCGGTCTCGGCCAGCGCCCGGAAGTAGCCGGCGTGGGCGGCCCGGGCCTGGTCCAGCTCGCCGGCCTCGACCAGCCGCTCCCACCCGTACTGCCGGATTGTCTCCAGCATCCGGTACCGCGCCTGTGGCCCGTCCTCCAGCTGCAACAGTGACTTGTCCACCAGCCCGGTGAGGGTGTCCATCCCGGCGTCGCCGACCGCCCCGGCGGCTGCCGGGGTGATGGTGGCCGGGAACACCGCCAGCCGCCGGGCCAGCCGGCGCTCGGTGTCGGTGAGCCGGTCCCAGCTCCAGTCGACCACCGCGCGCAGCGTCTGGTGCTGCGGCGCGGCGGTCCGGCTGCCGCCGGTGAGCAGCTG
>JBOHBY010000470.1:0-3840 GCA_050698635.1 Spirillospora sp. | reverse complement strand
GATTTCTATCGGAGCGGCGCCGTGAGCAGCGCGAACTCCAGGATCGCGCGATTCCGGGCCGAAGGCCGCATAAGGCGGCGTGCCCGCTCGCCGTGCGGGCGAGCGGGCACGTTGCGTTCACTGGGTCAGGGGCGTCCGACCGGGAGGTCCTTGCCCGCGGAGGGAGCGGCGGCCTTGGTGCGCATGGCCGTCGGGTCCGGGTCGTTCAGCTCCGGGAGCGCCTTGCAGTAGGCGTCCGGGCCGTGCTGGCTCCTCGGCAGCGCGCCCGTGTCGAGGTAGGCGGCGACCTTGTCGTCCAGGCACGTGTTGCCGTTGAGGGTGTTGGCGTGGGTCTTGCCGCCGACCTCGAACACCAGCCGCGAGGACGGGAAGACCTTGTGCATCTCCAGCCCGCCCGCGACCGGCGTCGCCGCGTCCTGCGTGGACTGGACGAGCAGCATCCCCGGCAGCTGCCTGCTGCCCTTGAGCCGGAACTCGGGACCGCCCTTGAACGGCCAGAACGCGACCGGGGCGTTGAACCAGACGTTGCTCCAGGTGTTGAACCGGTAGCCCTGCCGGTAGAGCTTCTCGGCGTCGCGGTGCCACGTGCCCCAGTTGCGCGGCCACTTGGCGTCGGCGGCCTGGACGGCGTTGTACACGGCGAAGTTGTTGTCGTCGCCGCCCGGGTTGAGCCAGTCGAGCAGGCCCGACGGGTCCTTGTCGTTGACCCACTGGGAGAGGATCTGCGCGAACGGAATGTAGTAGCCGGTGTTGTAGCCGGCGCTCAGGACGATGTCGTCCAGCTCGTCCGGGCCGATCTTGCCGGCGATGGGGGACTTCTTCGCCGCGGCGCGGACCTCGTAGTACTTGGCCTCGACGGCCTTCCCGGTCGTGCCGAGGTGGAAGACCGAGTCCCACTTGGCCGTCCACGCCCACCAGGACTTCATGTTGTGCTCGAACGCCTTGTCCTGTTCGAGCTGCGCGTCGTACCAGACGGTCTTCGGGTTGACGTTGCCGTCCATCACCATCCGCTTCACGCGGCCGGGGTACAGCGTGGCGTAGGTGGCGCCGAAGTAGGTGCCGTAGGAGAAGCCGTACCAGCTGATCTGCTTCTGGCCGAGCGCGGCGCGGATCGCGTCGACGTCGCGCGCGGCGTCGGTGGTGCGCATGTGCGGCAGCAGCCAGCCGAACTTCTTGGTGCAGTCCTGCGCGTACTTCTTCGACTTGGCGATCCAGGCCCGCTCCTCCTTCCACGACCCGGGGACGTAGTCCGGGCGGATCGGGTTGGAGTAGTTCGGGTCGCAGCTCAGCGAGGGCTTGCTCGACCCGACGCCGCGCGGGTCGAAGCCGATGATGTCGTACTTGGCGGCGACGTCGGCGTGGCCGGTGCCGCCGATCCAGCGGGCGAGCGCGGGCGCGTACGCCAGCCCAGAGCCGCCGGGGCCGCCCGGGTTCACGAACAGGACGCCCTGGTAGTTCTTCTCGTCGGTGTGCTTGAACCGCGACACCGCGACGGAGATCTTGGGGCCGCGCGGCCGGTCATGGTCGAGCGGCACCTGGACCTGGGCGCACTGGGCGTTGTTCATCGGGTCGTCGGGCCCGCTGACCTCGCACTTCCCCCAGTCGATGCCCGTGGCCGCGACCGCGGCGGCACCGGCTGGACCGGTGTCGGCGCTCACGGCCACGGCGGCGCCGGTGCCGCCGATCGTCACGGCCGCCGCGGCCGTGACGAGAAGAATCCTTTTCACCTGACCCCCTCGGATCGGCGGCTCCGCGGGCCCGGACGCCGGGGCCCTGAGGGCCGGGACGCCGCAGGCGGGAGACAACGCCGACGCAGTGCGGATGCGGATTGCGTGGAGATTCTGGCGCTATGTCGGGTTAGCCGGGCAGGGGCCGGGATGAGTGGATGCGAAATCGTGACAAGATCAACGGAACTTCGTGATGTTGCACAACGTTCGCCCCCGTTCCATGGGTGAGGGCCCCGGAGATCGCTCCCCGGGGCCCTCGCCGTCTGGAAACGTCAGCGGATGACGTCGGCCTT
This sequence comes from Spirillospora sp., assembly GCA_050698635.1. Lineage (GTDB taxonomy): Bacteria > Actinomycetota > Actinomycetes > Streptosporangiales > Streptosporangiaceae > Spirillospora. The sequence goes on along the minus strand of JBOHBY010000470.1, from coordinate 1,820 downwards.
CAGGCGCGCGGCCGTCAGGGCCCCGTCGGCGCCGGTCAGCGCCCTGGCGGACGCCGGCGACGGCGGAGTCGGGTCACCGAGCTGCGGGACGTGGACCGTCCGCTCCTTCGGACGCTCTCCCCGCAGGAAGTACGCGTCGAAGTAGGCGTCCACCTCGGCGGAGCCGCGGTGGACGATGCAGTGCGTGCGGTCACCGTCCTGGACGACCAGGCGCGAGTCCCGCAGGCGGCGCTGCATGTCCAGCGAGCCCTTGTACGGGGTGGCCGCGTCGTTGGTCGACTGGAACATCAGGATGTTGCGCGGCAGGTCGCGGGTGCGGCCGATGTCGACCGGCTTGCCGGCCTTGGCGCCCCAGGACAGGCACGGCGCGTTGAACCAGGCGTTGCCCCAGGTGTTGAACGGGTGCCTGCGGTTGATCCGGTCGTTGTCGCGCTGCCACTTGCGCCAGCTCAGCGGCCACTGGACGTCGGTGCACTCCACGGCCAGGTAGATCGCGTTGCCGTTGTCGGGGACGCCCCCGGTCGTCGGCCCGCCGAAGGTCTGCGCGAACGTCGCGATGTCGCCCGCCCTGTACGCCGCGAGCCCTGCCGCGTACCCGTGCCAGACGGCCTGGCTGCGCCGGTAGCCGGCGTTGAGGATGTTGTCGGTCAGCTCGTCCGGCCCGACGGCCAGGGTCTGGCCGCTGCCCGGGTCGGTGTAGCGGACCGGGTGCCTGCTCAGCTCGGCGCGCAGGTCGTAGTAGAAGTCGCGGACCTCGCGCTGCTTCTTGCCCAGGTGGTACGTCGAGTCGTACTTGGCGACCCAGCCGAGGTAGTAGTCGAAGTTGATGTCGAACTGGACGTCCTGGTCGAGGTTCAACTGGTACCAGACGTCCGACGGGCCGACGTTGCCGTCCAGCACCATCCTGTCGACGTTCTTCGGGTACACGGTGGCGTACGCCGAGCCGAGGTAGGTGCCGTAGGACGCGCCGTAGTAGTCGAGCTTGTCGTTGCCGAGCGCCCGGCGGATCGACTCCATGTCGTGGACCGAGTCGATGGTCTTGATGTGGTTCAGCAGCCCGATCTTGTCGTTCTTCGCGCAGCTCTCGGCGTAGGCCCTGGTCTTCTTCAGCCAGGTGCGGACCGACCCGCGGTCTCCGTCGCCGTAGTCGGGACGCGGGGCAAGGCCGTACTTCTCGTCGCAGGTCACCGCCGGGACGCTCATGCCGACGCCGCGCGGGTCGAACCCGATGACGTTGTAGGCGTCGCGCATCGGGGCGGAGTTCTGCGCGAACACGCGCGGGCCGAACAGCGCGCCGCTGCCGCCGGGACCGCCCGGGTTGACCACGATGTCGCCCTTGGCCTTGCCCTTGCCGGTGTGCGGCGTCTTCGTGAGCTGGAGCGTGATCTTCTTGCCGTCCGGCTTGGCGTGGTCCAGCGGGACCGACAGCTCGGCGCACTGCACGATCTTGGAGACCGGGTAGATGACGTCGTAGAGGTCGTGCACCGTCTTGACGAAGTCCGCCGGGCAGGCGTGCCACTTGGCCGAGGCGGGGTTGAAGCCACCCGCCGGTCCGGCGGAAGGGCTCGCGGCCTGCGCGCTTGTGGCGCCCAGACCGGTGAGACCGAGGCCGGCCACCGCGGCCACGACAACGATCCTCTTCACAAATCCCCCTAACGTGCCGACTCCTGGTTGAGTCAGACATACGGGTAAATGAGTGAAGATTGTGGCGTCCTGCGGTGGGGGCGGACAGGACCCAAACACGGTTGGATGCGCAATCGTGACAAGATCAGCGGAACTTTGTGATCAGTCCGGACGTTCCGGATCCGGAACGTCACGCA
>JBOHBY010000469.1:0-3370 GCA_050698635.1 Spirillospora sp. | reverse complement strand
CGTCCAGGCCGAGGACGGTGGCCAGGCGCATCGTCTCGCGGGCGGCGACCGCGCGGAGCAGGTGCGGCGGGGCCGCCTCCAGGGCCGCGATCATCTCGGGATCGGACGGGCCGTCGGACCCGGCGGGCGGGGCCGGGCTGAACCAGGGCTCGATCTGGGCGGACGGCAGTTCCCCGGCCAGCGCCTCCGGGTGCGGGACGGCGCCGGTGATCAGGCCCGCCAGGAGAAGCGCAGGGACGTAGGCGGCCGAGATGTAGTCGTCCTCGTCGTCCTCACCGGCGTCGGGGTCCAGGCCCGCCGCGCGCATCTGGCCGAGAAGGCGGTCGGGCTCGCTCCCCCAGCGCTCGTCGGGCCAGGTGGGCTCGAACCCGGTGACCAGCGTGCCGTCGACCGCGTAGCGGAAGCCGTGGTCGGCGTAATCGTTGCGCCCCACCGAGACGGCCTCGGTGCCCTGCGACAGCGCCGTGAGCGCCTCGGCGAACGAACTCTGCACGCTGTCGGACTCGATCAGCACCGTCCACGCGCCGAGGTTCAGCGCGAACGCGAACTCCGCGTAGCCCTCCTCGTAGGAGCCGAACGCCTCGGTCGCCTCGTCCAGGGTGCGGGGGCGCAGCGTGTCCGGCAGGGCGCCCAGGCGCGACAGCGCCTCGGTCTCGTCGACGCCCTTGAGGAAGGTGAGACAGAAGATGTCGCCGAGCGGCTCACCGTCGTCGACCCACTCGACGCCGTCGTGTGTCACCTGCAGCATGGGCCCTCCGGGGGTGTCGGCGCCGGGGTTGTCCGTAGATCATGGCAGCGGCCGGTGACAGAGGAGGGCCGATCGCCCAATATTGACCTACAGGTACAAAATGGTCTAGGTTACCGCCCATGGGAAGGCCCAAGCAGTTCGACCCGGAGGTCGCCGTCGACCGGGCCATGGACGTGTTCTGGCGGAAGGGTTACTCCGCCACCACCCCGCAGGACCTGGTGGACGCGCTCGGCATCGGGAAGGGCAGCCTCTACAACGCGTTCGGCAGCAAGCACGAGCTGTTCGAGCGGGCGCTGCGCCGGTATCGCGACAGGCAGACCGTCGCCCTGCTCGACCTGCTCGAACGGCCGGGCCCGGTCAAGGAGCGGCTCCGCGAGGCGCTGCGGGCCGTCGCCGAGATCGACCTGGACGGCCCGGACCGCCGCGGCTGCCTGGCGGTGAACACCGCGACCGAGCTCGCGGGGGCCGACGAGGCGGCGACCGAGCTCGTCCGCCGCATGCTCGACCGCATCGAGGCGGCCTTCCGCGCGCTGGTCGAAGAGGGGCAGCGGGCCGGGGAGATCGATCCCGGACGCGATCCCGTGGCCCTGGGGAGCCTGCTCATGAACACCGTCGTGGGAATGCGCGTCGTGGCCCGCGTCACCGAGGGCCCGGACCGGCTCGGCCGGGTGATCGACGCGACGCTCGACACCCTCTGACCCGACCGACCCGGCGGGCCGTCCGCCCGCCGGGGTTTCGTACGGCCTGATTTTGTACCTAGAGTTCAAGAATGGAGCGTCATGAACCTCGACCTCGCGTCCAGGACCGCCCTCGTCACCGGTGCCGGGCGCGGCATCGGGCTGGCCACCGTCCGGACGCTGATCGCCGAAGGCGTCCAGGTCGCGGGGGCCGCCCGCACCATCACGTCCGAGCTGAAGGAGACCGGGGCCCTGGCGATCTCGGCCGACCTCAGCACCGCCGACGGCGTCCGCGCCTTCGTCGATACCGCCCTCGCCGAACTGGGCGGTATCGACCTGCTGGTGAACAACGTCGGAGCCGGTGACGACGTGCGCCTCGGCGGCTTCCTCGACACCGACGACACCCGGTGGGCCCGCGTGTTCGACCTCAACCTGCTCAGCGCCGTCCGCGCCACCCGGGCCGCGCTGCCCAGCCTCATCGAACGGCGCGGATCGATCGTCAACGTCGCGTCCATGAACGCCCGGCTGCCCGCCGCCGCGCCGGTCGCCTACAGCGCGGCCAAGGCCGCCCTCGCCGCGCTCGGCAAATCGCTGGCCGAGGAGTTCGGGCCGCTGGGGGTACGCGTCAACACCGTCTCGCCCGGGGTGGTCCGCACCGGGATCTGGGAGGACCCCGACGGCTTCGGCGCGACGGTCGCGGCCGCCGCCGGAGTCGAGCACGGCGAGTTTCTGCGGCAGATCCCCGCCGCCTTCAACATCACCACCGGGCGCGTCACCGAACCGGAGGAGGTCGCGGCCCTCATCGCGTTCCTCCTCTCGGACGTGGCGGGCAACATCACCGGAGCCGACCACCTGATCGACGGCGGCACCGTCAAGAACCTGTGATCGCGTGCTCGGCGGCCAGCCGGTCGAGATGGTCGAGGCGCCGTACTCCGGTACGTCCGCCGGGTCGTCGACCAGACGGAATCGCGGGCCGCAACCGCCACGCGCCGTCGAACAGCGTCCCCGAGCCGATACGGGTCCGGTGTCAGAGGATCAGGTCCTCTGGGCGGACGACCTCGCGGGCGGCGGGGGTGGATTCCATGCGTTCCAGCGGGTCGGCCTGGACGTGCGGGTCGACGTTGAGGCCGGTGAGTTCGGCGATCTTGCGGACCGGGACCTGGTACGTCCGGTACGCGCCGTAGGAGAAGGCCTCCTCGCCCTCCAGGCCGTCGATCAGGGTCGCCTGGCTGAGCAGGTAGCCGGTCGCCGAGAGCCCGCCCGAGGCGCCGGTCATCGCGACGATCTTCCAGAACTGCCGGGGCAGCAGGACGCCGCGGTAGACGTCGTCGTCCTCGGCCAGCACCGGACCGGTGAACACGCTGATCGTCAGGTCGTGGTTGTCGGCGTTGTTCAGGACGTAGTCCTCCAGCCCGAGCCACAGCGTCTGCCCGGCGTTGAAAGCGTGGTGCTGCGGCGTGGAGTTGGTGAAGTGGAAGGTGTCGTCGTTGGCGGCCTTGGCCATGGCGTCGGTCCCCCAGGCGGGGTCGATCCGGCGGACCAGGTGGCCGCGGTCCAGGTCGTTGGCGCGGTAGACGTCCTCGCCGGTCTGCTCCACCGCGGGCAGCCGGGGGTCGAGGAACCAGCGGTCGCCCTCGCGCCTAGGACGCCGCGCGCTCCGGCCGTCGATGTTGCAAGCGGTGAACAGCGCGAGCGCCCGCCGCCGGTGCATGACGACGCTGAAGTGGTGGTAGCGCAGTTCGGGCGAGGCGACGTCGGCCAGGGCCGGCGACGGGACGGGCATCGGCAGCGGCACGGCCAGGAACGCGGGGTCGTAGCCTTCGCGGGCGCTGTAGTCGGGGTCGATCGACACCGCTTCGCGGACGGTCTCGTCCGGCGGCGGGCCGTCCGCGAGCCGGACGGTGACTTCTATCGGGATCGTGATCGTGCGCTCGCGGGTCCGCGT
>JBOHBY010000468.1:0-3612 GCA_050698635.1 Spirillospora sp. | reverse complement strand
ACACGGCCCCGAAGGGATCGTCGAGGCGGCCCGCGTCCACGGCGCCGAGGCGGCCGCGGCGATCGGGGAGTTCGTGTCGGCCGACCCGCTGGAGCTGCTGCCCGCGAAGATGCCGGTGCCCGGCGCCTGGGCGGCGGCGGACGTGCGGCTGCTCCCGCAGATCCTGCTCCGCGACCGCGCGCATTCGCTCCCGGACGACGCGGTGCGGCACGTGCTGACGATGCTCGCGCTGTCCAGGCCTGGCGAGGCCTACGCGGGGGTGGGGATCGTCCGCGAGCTGTGCGATCCCGGGTCGCTCGCCGAGTTCGGCTGGGGCGTGTTCACCAGATGGGACACCGGGGGCGCGCCGTCCAAGGACGGCTGGGCGCTGGCGCAGCTCGCGCTGACCGGCGACGACGAGACCGTCCGCCGCCTCACCCCGCGCATCCGCGCGTGGCCGGGCGAGGCCGGCCACGCCAAGGCGGTGACCGGCCTGGACGTCCTCGCCGCGATCGGCACCGACGTGGCGCTGATGCACCTGCACGGCATCGCGCAGCGGGTCCGGTTCAAGGCACTGAAGGCCAGGGCGCAGGAGAAGATCGAGGAGGTCGCCGCCGGGCTGGAGCTGACCGCCGACCAGCTCGCCGACCGGCTCGTCCCCGACTTCGGCCTGGACGCCGCCGGCGCCATGACCCTCGACTACGGCCCGCGCCGCTTCGTCGTCGGCTTCGACGAGCGGCTCAAGCCGTACGTCACCGACGCGGACGGCAAGCGCCGCAAGGCCCTCCCCAAACCCGGCGCCAAGGACGACCCCGACCTCGCGCCCGCCGCCCACAAGGCGTTCGCCACGCTCAAGAAGGACGTCCGGACCGTCGCCGCCGACCAGCTCCGCCGCCTGGAGACCTGCATGGTCACGCGCCGCCGCTGGGAGGCGGGCGAGTTCCGGGAGCTGCTGGCGGGGCATCCGCTCGTCCGGCACATCGTCCGGCGCCTGGTGTGGCTCGCCGACGGCACGACGGCTTTCCGCGTCGCCGAGGACGGCACGTTCGCCGATGTCGACGACGAAGCCCTCACCGTCGCCGAGACCGCGTCCGTCGGCATCGCGCACCCCATCGACCTGGACGGCGCGCTTCCCGCCTGGGCCGAGCTGTTCGCCGACTACGAGATCATGCAGCCGTTTCCGCAGCTCGGACGTCCCGTCCACCGCCTCGCGGGCGACGAGCGCGGCGCCGGGCGGCTGACCCGCTTCGAGGGCCTGGAGGTCCCCGTCGGGAAGGTCCTCGGGCTGACGTCACGCGGCTGGCGGCGCGGCGAGCCGATGGACGCGGGCGTCGAGTGCTGGATCTCCCGGCCCGTCGCCCCCGGCAGGTTCCTCGTCATCGAGCTCGACCCCGGCATCGCCGTCGGCGCCCCGGACCTCATGCCCGACCAGACGCTCCAGGCGGTCGCCCTGACGTCGACCCCCGACGCCCTCTGGAGCGGCGCCGACCCGGTCGGCACCTTCGCCGACCTCGACACGATCACGGCCTCCGAAGTCCTCACCGACCTGGCGACACTCACATAACCATGCCGAAGGCGCTCCTGGACCCGCCATGGTCGCGCAAAGACGGCGTCCTAGGCGAAGCGGCTGCTGGAGACCGGGCCGGGGGAGCGGACCGCGTCACGCGGGCCGGTGAGCCAGTGCGCGCCGACCGCCCGCGCGAAACCGGCGAGGGCCTCGTCGGGGTCGGGTGGGGCGCCGTCGCCGGAGTCCTCGTCCGTCTCCGGGACGGCCGCGACGATCTCGGCGGCGACCTCCTCCACGGGCCGCTCGTCCGGCGGGACGGTCTCGGTGTCGCCGCCCGGCGTCATCCGCAGCCGCTCGCCCCACGGCGGCACCACCACCTGGTGGAGCAGCCCGCTGACGTCGGCGCTGACGGCCGGCGGGTCCGTCCAGCAGGTGGCGCGTTCGAACAGCACCTGGCCCTCGGCTCGGTCCCACAGGTCGTCCGCCTCGATGTCGTTCAGGTCGTAGGCCACCACCAGGACGCCGGGCCGTCCGGGCACGTACTCCTCGGCGGGGAGCCCGAACAGCTGTGCCGCGGCGAGGCCCAGGATCCGGCTCGACCGGTCCGGGAGCAGACCGACCGATGACGGCCGCCGGCCCGCCGTGTCCAGGACGAGCCGTAGCCGGTCGAGGACGCGGCGGCACATCTCCACGCTGTCGGACGTGTACGCGAACCGTCCCGTCATGCCGTCGTCGTAGCCGTAGGGCGAGATCGTCGCCAGCAGCCCGCCGCCAAGAGCGAAGTGCCAGCCGCGCAGGTCCTTGCCGTCCAGCGGGCTCACGTCTCGCAACGCCCGCGCCCGGCCGAGCATGCGCGCCAGCCGGTCGTGGGCGGGCGCCCAGTCGGCGTCGTCCGGTGCGGGCAGGGCCGCCGCCTCCCGCTCCGCGCGGGCGACGTCCCCGGCCAGCAGCGCGTTGTAGGCGAGCAGGTACCGGGCGGGCCACGGGTCCAGCGACGCCGCGCGGGGTTCGAGGGCGCGCACGGCCTCGGCGTGCCGGTTCTCCCGCTCCAGGGCCGAGACCAGCTCCATCAGCAGCACCGGCTCGTCGGGCATCAGCTCCACCGCGCGCCGCAGCGCCGGGATCGCGAGGAACGGCACACCGCGCTCGACGCACGCGTACCCGAAGTCGTAGAGCTCCTGCGGCCCCCGCGCGCGGACCATCGCCGCGGCCGCGTCCCGCATGTCGTCGAACCCGGACCGGGCCGCCGCGCCCTCCATCAGCGACGCCACCTCGGCCAGATCCATGTCCTCGACATTGAACCGGAGATGACGGATGAGTCCGGAGATATCGCCATTGTCCAGAAGTGCCCGCGCTTCACTCATGGGCGGCCACGCTACAACCGGCGGATACCGAGATTCACGACATTTTCCAGCTCACCCGGATATGTCGGCACCCTCCTCTACGGTGAGGCGCCATGGAGGACCATTTCCCCGACGAGGACGTGCTCGTGATTCCGGAGGCGTGGCGGCGCACCCTGGCCTCCGAGATCCTCTCCGACCTGACCACCCTCGCCGACCTGGGAGAGCGATGAGCGACGACACCACCGACCACCAGCGTCCGCCCGCCGAGGTCCGGTTCGCCGGTGAACTGGAGCGGCTGCGGGACGACGACCGGGGACCCCGGCCGCCCGGCTGGGCGCTCGGCCTGACGGCGGCGCGGCGGTTCATCGTCGGCGACGACCGGCTCGGCGTGCGGCGCAAGTTCGTCGGCGACACCGCGCTGATCGACCGGGCGCTCGTCACGCTGGCGACCAGCCGCGGCCTGATGCTCGTCGGGGAGCCGGGGACGGCGAAGTCGCTGCTGTCGGAGCTGATCGCGGCGGCGGTGAGCGGCGCGTCCACGCTGACGATCCAGGGCGGCGCCGCGACCACCGAGGACCAGATCAGGTACTCGTGGAACTACGCGCTGCTGGTGTCGGAGGGGCCGTCCACGCGGTCGCTGGTCCCGGCGCCGCTGCTGACGGGGATGGCGGAGGGGAAGCTCGTCCGGTTCGAGGAGATCACCCGGTGCCCGCTGGAGGTGCAGGACTCGCTGCTGTCGCCGCTGTCCGACCGCGTCCTGGCGATCCCCGAGCTGTCCAGAGC
>JBOHBY010000467.1:0-2907 GCA_050698635.1 Spirillospora sp. | reverse complement strand
GTGTGGGCCCGCGTGCGGCGCGCCGTCCGCACCCGTTCACCGACGTTCCGGCAGGTGGCGCGCGTCTTCGTGACGGCCGTCGCGGCGATGACGCTGGCCGCCGCGCTGGGCCTCTCGCACGGGCACTGGCTGACGATCACCGCGATGCTGAGCCTGCGCGCGACCTATGGCGAGACGATCGAGCACGTCGTCCAGCGCGTCGGCGGTACGGCGGCCGGTTCCGTCATCGCCGCCGTCATCCTGACGCTCGCGCCCGACGAACCCGCCGTCGCGGTGATCGTCTTCTTCTTCGCGCTGGCCGGATTCGCTATGCGCGCGGTGAGCTTCACCTACTGGGCGCTCTTCGGGACACCGCTGGCGATGATGCTTCTGGACTTCTCCACACCCGCCGACTGGCGCACCGCCGGTGAGCGGATCGTGCTGACCCTCGGCGGGACGCTCATGACGTACCTCGCCGTCCGGCTGCTGTGGCCCGCCGGTCACCTCGAACGCCTGCCCGGCCAGCTCGGACGGCTCCTCGGGACGCACGCCCGGCTCGTCCGGAAGACCGCGGACGTCCTCGCCGGGGAGATCGTCCGGCTGCCGCACGAGGCGATCACCACGGCGGAACGGTCGGCGGAGGACGTCGACCAGACCCGGACCCGCCTCGGCCAGGAACGCGTCCCCGACACCGAGCGGATCGCCGAACTCGGCGCCGCGGTGGACGCCGCGCACCGCACCCGCGACCACCTCATCGCCGTCGCGCGGCTGTCCCGCGAGGAGGCCGTCGACACCGGCCCGATCCCCGAGATCCTCGACCGGCTCGCCGACGAGCTCGAAGAGGCCGCCGAAGAGCTGGAGGACGTGGAGAACCTCGACCCGAAGGCCGCCGCCATGCCCGCCGAAGAACTCAGCGAGGAACTCGCCGACCTGGACACCCACCTGTCCACGCTCACCCGCCGCCGCCGCGCCGAGATCAGGTCCGGGGCCGTCGACGGGGACGACTTCACCCCCGTCCAGCACGCCCTCTTCCAGGTGTCCGGGACGCGCCACACGATCAGGGCGCTACGCCGCGACACAGGCACGGTCATCGAGTCGTCCCTGACGGCCGCCGAACCCCCCTCCTGACCTCGGCCGCCGCACGTCGGTCGGCCGCCGCACGCCGGCTTGCGGGGCGGCCATCAGCCCTTCGGGGTGCGGACGGTGCGGAGCGTCCCGGCGCCTGGACGGGCGTCAGCCCACGCGCCCGGCAGCTCGACCACCGCGAGCGCGCAGGTCGGGAAGGCGTCCGGCGCCTCCCCTGTCAGGTCGTGGACGAGCTGGTGCACCGACGGGTTGTGCCCGACCAGCAGCACGCGCTCCGCATCGTCCGGCGACTGGTCCACCAGATCGAGCAGCCCGTCCGGATCGTTGTCGTAGATCCCAGACTCGAAACTCACCTCGGCGTCGACGTCCAGCAGCGCGAGCGTCTCCCGCGTCCGCGCGGCCGTCGAACACAGCACCAGATCGGGGACCAGATCGTTCGCCCGCAGCCACTCGCCCGTCACCGCGGCGTCGCGCCGCCCACGGTCGTTGAGCGTGCGGTCAATGTCAGGGATCCCCAACCCCGCGACAGCCTTGGCATGACGGAGCAAGATGAGCATTGGCATGCTGTATTTTATTGCGTTTCTCTCCTCCTTCGGGCCCTAGGGGCCCTCCATCGTCGAGAAACGCGCGCGATCGCTGGATCGCTTCGGTTCGCCTAGCGGCTCGCTGCGCGATCAGGTTTCTTGCTTCGCGCAAAACCTGCCTTCGGTCGCGATCGCAGGCGTTGAGGTCGTCGCGTGGTTGCGGCAAATGCTCAGGTGGTCACGTATGTGAGTGCCGGTAGGCGACCAATGCTCGGCTTCAAACCTGCCGGGCGCGACAATCGCGGATATCGCGCAGGTGGAAGGGTGCGTGTTGGCAGTTGCGTGTTTTGGATTGGCGGGTCGGCGGTTTCTCGCTTTGCTCGAAACGGCCTTTTTGGCGGCTCGAAATGTGTGCTTGGGCGTGTACCACTGGGGTGGTCGGAGCCTGGGCCGTCAGCCTGCTCGGCCGAAGTCTTCGGGGGAGATGGTGTCGAGGAACTCGCGGAACTTCTCTACTTCGTCCTCTTGTTCGTCGGGGATGGCCACGCCGGCCTCTTCCAGGACGTCCTCGCTGGCGAAGATGGTGGCGCCGGTGCGCAGGGCCAGGGCGATGGAGTCGGACGGGCGGGCGCTGACCTCGACGCCGTTGGAGAAGATGAGGTCGGCGAAGAAGATGCCCTCGCGCAGGGCGGTGATGTTGACCGTGCGGAGCTGGACGCTGAGGGCGTCCAGGACGTCGCGGAACAGGTCGTGCGTGAGGGGGCGCGCGGGCAGGACGCCCTGCTGGGCGAAAGCGATCGCGGTCGCCTCGACCGCCCCGATCCAGATGGGCAGGTAGCGGTCGCCCTCCGTCTCCTTCAGCAGGACGATGGGCTGGTTGGAGGGCATCTCGACCCGGACGCCGACGACCTCCATCTGCTTCACTGCGGCTCCCTGCTGGTTCTCGCTAACTCGATCACCACGTGCAGCGGATCGATTCGTGACCGAACCCTGTAGCCAACGTACACCCCGCCCCGGACACCTCGTGATGCCGCCGGTCCGGCAAAATCCTCCGCGGCCCGCATGATCAGCGGTCGAGGCTTTCACGGAGGCCGGCGGTGACCAGCGCGGCGTGCAGCTTGACGGACAGCGCGGCGATCTCCCTGGCGGTCTCGGCGGCCTGTTCGTGGGCGCCGCGGCTGCGGCGGCGCAGTTGCGGGGCGACCATCTGCTCGATGAGCCCGGCCTGGCGGTCGGCGGCGGCCTTGACGGCGCGCAGGTGCCGGACCTCGAAGCCGAACTCGCCGAGCGCGGCGGCGGCGCGCGCGATGTTCAGCGC
>JBOHBY010000466.1:0-1723 GCA_050698635.1 Spirillospora sp. | reverse complement strand
GCGCGGCGCGAACCGGCAGCCGGGCAGCGCCTCGCCCGGCCCCGGCACCGAGCCCGTGATCGACGGCAGGCTCTCGGTACGGCGCACCCCCGCCCGCGGGACGCACTCCACCAGCGCGCGGGTGTAGCGGTGCCGGGGCGAGCCGAGCACCCGCGCGGCCGGGCCGATCTCGACCAGCCGGCCCGCGTACAGGACGGCGATCCGGTCGGCGATCTCCGCCGCCACGCCCATGTCGTGGGTGATGAACACGCACGCCATCCGATGCCGGCGCCGGACGTCGCGGAACAGCCGCAGGATCTCCGCCTGCGTGGTCGCGTCCAGCGCCGTCGTGGGCTCGTCGGCCAGCAGCAGGTCGGGTCCGGACATCAGGGCCATCGCGATCATCACCCGCTGCTGCATCCCGCCGGAGAGCTGGTGCGGGTAGCGGTTCATGATCCCCGCCGGGTCGGCGAACCCGACCTCGCCCAGCAGTTCGCGCGCGCGGTCGCGGGCCTGTTCACGCAGGTCGCGCCGCCGCGGATCGCGCGAGGAGGAACCCGCGGGACGGCCGGCGGGGCCGCCCGCCGGTCGGTACGCCTCGACGAGCTGCACGCCGATCCGCCGCGCCGGGTTGAGCGAGTCCAGCGCCTCCTGGAACACCATGCCGATGCGCCGGCCGCGGAACGCGCGCATCTGCTCCGCGGTCAGCGCGGTCAGGTCGACGTCGTCCAGCCGGATCTCGCCGGTCGTCCGCGTCGGAGCGACGAACTCCAGCAGCCGGATCACCGACAGCGCGGTGACCGTCTTGCCGCTGCCGGACTCGCCGACGATGCACAGGGTCTCCCCGCGCCCAAGGCTCAGGGAGAGCTCGCGCACCAGCTCCACGCTTTCGTCACCGGTGTCCACTCCGACACTGAGACGATCGATCTCGAGCAACGACATATGTGCCATCCCTCCCGCCGACCGGCATGACGCACCACCCGGCGGGCGCGCGCCGGTGAGCGGCGAAAAGCTCCTGGTATGGGCAGTTTGCGGTACCCGTTGCGGCGCGGACAAGGGACTGGCCGGTCGATATCCGGCAGAACACAGGAAAGTTCTCATCAGTGACAGAACTGCGGAGTTCGGCGCCTACTGCCCCGGACGCGGCCGCGATTACCTTAAGCCGCCACGAGGCCGGACTCGGGGGTGAGGAGCCACCCATGAACAGCGCCCCACTCGACCACTCCTCCCGCTCACCACGTCGCTGGAAGCACCCGCTTCCGCACCGTCTTCCGCACCGCGCACTGACGGCCGCGGCGGCCGTCGTGGTCGCCGCCGGACTGGCGTCGGCCTGCACGTCCCAGGCGACCGGGTCCAAGGACGGTGACGGCGGGCCGCCGGTCCGCGGCGGCAACCTCACGGTGCGCATCGCCCAGGACCCGGGTTCGCTGGACTCGGTCAAGAACACCAACGCCGGCGTGCTCTACATCAGCCACGAGATCTTCGAGCAGCTCGTGACCATCGACGCGAACTACCAGCCGCAGCCGGTGCTCGCCCAGTCGTACAAGAAGAGCGACGACGGGCTCACCTACACCTTCACCCTGCGTTCGGGTGTCACGTTCTCCGACGGCACGCCGCTGAAGGCCGCCGACGCGGTGGCCTCGCTGGAGTACTGGGTGAAGAACGGCAGCTACGCCCAGTCGCTCAAACCCGTGCTCAAGGACGTCACGGCGAAGGACGACGCGACGGTCGAGATCACGCTCAA
>JBOHBY010000465.1:0-3533 GCA_050698635.1 Spirillospora sp. | reverse complement strand
GCGTCGCGCCGCGCTCGCCGACCAGCGCGTCGAGCCCGCTGGGCAGCGCGGCGACGAACCCTTCGGCCTGCGCGAGGCGGAGCGCCTCCCAGACCCGCTCGTCGGGGACGTCCAGGCCGAGCGTCACGTTGCCCCGGACGGTGTCGTCGAACAGGAACGTCTGCTGCGGGACGAGCGCGGCCGTCTCGGCGACCCCGCCCTTCCGGACGTCGCGCAGGTCGGTGCCGTCCAGCAGGACCGACCCGTCGGCCGGGTCGACGAGCCGGACGAGCAGCGAGGTCAGCGTCGACTTGCCGGAGCCGGTCGGGCCGACGACGGCGATCGTCCGGCCGGGGGAGGCGCCGAACGAGACGTCGTGCAGGACGGGCCGTCCCGCCGTGTCGGCGTCCGCCGCGGACTCGTAGGCGAACCGGACGTCGCTGACCTCCAGCGTCGTCGCCTTCCCCGCGCCTTCCAGGGCACCGTCGCCGTACGGGAGGGAGCCGGTCGCGTCCAGGACGCCCCGGACCCGCTCCCAGCCGACGACGCTGCGCGGCACCTCGCCGAGCACCCAGCCCAGCGCCCTGACCGGCCACGACAGCAGCGTGAACAGGTACGCGACGTTCACCAGGTCGCCCGGCGACATCGCCCCCGACTCCAGCCGCAGCGACCCGATCAGCAGCACGGCGAGGACGCCGAGGTTCGGCAGCGCCTCCAGCACCGGGTCGAACAGCCCGCGGATCCGGCCGACGGCGACGTTGGCGTCCCGCAACGCGTCGGTCCGCTCGGCGAACCGCTCCGTCTCGGACTCCTCGCGGCCGAGGGTCTTGACGACCAGGCCGCCCTCGAAGCTCTCGTGCGCGACCTCGCTGACCTCCGCGCGCAGCTGCTGCGCGCGGGTCGCCACCGGCGCGAGCCGCCGCTGGTACACGACGTTGATCAGCGCGATGGCGGGGAACACCAGGAACCCGACCCCGGCCACGACCAGGTCGGTGGCCATGATCGACACCGCGGCGATCAGCAGCATGAACACCACGCCGACCGCCATCGGCAGCGGCGCGATCGGTGCCCACACCGCCTCCACGTCCGCGTTGGCGTTCGACAGCAGCTGCCCCGTCGGATGCCGGTGGTGCCACGCCAGCGGCAGCCGCAGGTACTGCCGCGTCACCTCGCGCCGGTACTCGGCCTGCAGCCGGTACTGCATGACGCCCGCGTAGAACCGGCGTCCGGCGACGCCGACCGCCTTGAGCAGCGCCACCCCGATGATCAGCACGGCGGCCCCGGCGAGCGACCCGGCCGTGGAGTCCCCCGACTCGAACGCCGGCAGCACGACCTCCCCGGTCGCCCAGCCGAGCGCCGTCGCGGTCGCCACGGTCATCGCCGCGTACAGCGCGCTGGCGAGGACCGACAGCGTGAACACCCGGGGCTCGGCCTTCACCGCGACCCACAGCACGCCCATCCCCTCCCTGAGGACATGCGGGCTGACCCGTCTGGACGCAGGTGGCACGGCGACTCCTCGCTCACGGCGGCTGGTGCCCGGGGATTCGCCCCCTGTGAACGGGGTTGTGGGGGTTTGCGGGCCTAAGTAATGCGTACGATGCGGGCCCCGCGCTTATTCCCGCCCCGCCCGACGCGTCCTACGATCAGGCGATGAACACCCTGGACGGCGGGCCTGTTCCTTGTGGGGGGCGACCCCCCACACCCCCCGGCAAGAGCGGTCTGGTCCACCGCGAGCGACGAGCCCTGGCCGACGCCCTCGCGGCGGCCGGGCCGGACGCGGCCACCCGGTGCGCCGGCTGGAACGCGCGCGATCTCGCCGCGCATCTGGTCGTCCGCGAACGGCGTCCCGACGCGGCGCCGGGAATAGTCCTGCGGCCACTGTCCTTCTACTCCGAGCGCGTACGGCGCAGGTCCGCGCGGACCGTCCCGTTCGATCATCTGGTAGAACGGTTTCGGCAGGGACCGCCGATGTTCTCGCCGTTCGCGCTTCCCGGCGTGGACAAAATCGCGAACGGTGTCGAGTTCTTTGTTCACCATGAGGACATCCGCCGAGCGCGTCCCGACTGGGAACCGAGGGAGATCTCCCCGGAACTCGAGGAACTGCTCTGGCGGCGGATAAGAATTACCCGCTTTGTCCTAAGAAAAGTTCATGTTCGGGTAACGCTCGTCCAGCCCGACGGGCGGAGCGTCCGGGCGTCGGGACGGGGCCCCGGGGCCGTCCGCGTCCACGGCCCCGTCGGCGAACTCGTCCTGTGGGCACTGGGCCGCCGGGACGTCGCGAACGTCCGTCTCACGGGGGCGACGGACGCTGTCAAGACCCTGACCGAGACCGGTTGGAGTCTTTAACGGCCAGGTAACGGCATGGTTCGCGGAGAGGTGAATCGCGAGCCTTGCGGCTCCTCCGCTTTACACGGAACCGGTGATACGGTGGTCCGGTCGGTTGCAGTCGTGGTTCTCGATCGTTCAGACGCCCGCGGACTGATGGCAGCGGGCGTTTTGGCTTTTCCGGGACCGTACCGGGGGCGAGAGCGTTCCGCAGCGACCGCACGGGCCCGCGAGGTGTGGGCCCAGGTTTTGCCGCAAGGAGAAAGACATGCCCCAGCAGGGCACCGTGAAGTGGTTCAACGCCGAGAAGGGCTTCGGTTTCATCGCCGTGGACGGCGGCGGGCCGGACGTCTTCGTGCACTACTCGGCTATCCAGACCTCCGGGTACCGCACGCTGGACGAGAACCAGCGCGTCCAGTTCGAGGTGACGCAGGGTAACCGGGGTCCGCAGGCCGACCAGGTCGTCCCCCTGTAAAGCCCGTAGTCGTACGTCAGGGCCCGTTCTTTCTCCTGGGGAAGGCGGGTCCTTTCGTGTGCCCGGGTCCGGACGGGACGTGCGGTGGGCATGCCGGGCCCTGTCGAGGGCCTGTCGAGGGGCCTGTCGAGGGCAGCGCGGGGCACGCGGCACAATGGACCCCATGTCCGTTCGACCGTCCAATCTGGACCCCAAGATCGCCGACCGGCTCAAGCGCGACCCGCAGGGGCTCGTGCCCGCCATCGCCCAGCAGTACGACACCGGCGAGGTGCTCATGCTCGGCTGGATGGACGACGAGGCGCTGCACCGCACCCTCACCACCGGCCGCTGCACCTACTGGTCCCGCAGCCGCCAGGAGTACTGGGTGAAGGGCGAGAGCTCCGGCCACCAGCAGTGGGTCAAGTCGGTCGCGCTGGACTGCGACGCCGACGCGATCCTGGTGAAGGTCGACCAGGTCGGCGCCGCCTGCCACACCGGCGACCGCACCTGCTGGGACGCCGACGTCCTGGACGCCGCCGTCGGCGAACGCCCCGCCCCCGCCTCGTGACCGGGCCGGTCAGATGACCCCGGGGCGCGAGCGCGGCCTGACGGCGCTGGTGTGCGCCGCCGGAGCCGGTCTCACCCTGCTCACCGCCGGCCGCACCTGGGCCACCGTCCGGGCCGAGGACGCCATCACCCCGTTCAGCCAGAACCTGACCGGCGGCGACCTCGGCGGCGCCGCGGGCGCGCTCGGCTGGGCCGGGCTCGCCGGGCT
>JBOHBY010000464.1:0-8474 GCA_050698635.1 Spirillospora sp. | reverse complement strand
GCGGGCCGGGCGGCGCGGCCGTGGCGGGCGTGGCGGGCTCGTCGAGGGTCGTCGTGTCGTGTTCGTGGAAGCGGTCCGCGAGGTGCCCGGCCATCGCGCGGACCATCGCGGGTTTGAGCAGTTCCCGCTCCCCGAGCAGCACGGGGACGGCGTCCATCCGGCCCAGCAGCCGGACGCCCCCCACCCGCGTGTCGAGCCGGTGCCCCGCGAAGATCATCAGGGGTCGCAGCGCGACCGGCGACATGCCGAGGTCGGCCGCGTGCTCCTCGACCGTCCGGGTCAGGCCGAGGAGCTTGCCGACCTCGCCGTCGCGGGGCTCCCCGCCGGAATGCAGGCGGCCGCCGCTGACGGCGGGCGGGTCGCGCCACAGCTTGACGTCGATGACGAACACGCCGGGCGGACCGATCAGGATCATGTCGACGTTCGCGGAGCGGGTCCCGGGCCACGCCCGGTCGACGAGCAGCTGCCAGCCGACGGCGGTGAGGGACATCAGCGTGGCGGCGACCTGCCGCTCGGCCTCCGCCGCCGCCTTCCAGCGGGCGGCCTGCCGGTGCGCCTCACGGGAGAGGCGCTGCAGCCTCATGGCCTCCTCGCGGATACGGCGCGCCCGCTCCCCCGCCGATCCGCCCGCCGCCATCGCCCACCCCAGTCAGAAAGGTACGGTCTACTACAGATAGCAACAATGATTGCCGCGCGATACCCCTTTACGGAACCGTGCTTTACGGAGCTGTGCGGCCTTTCCAGGCGCCGCCTTTCCCGGCGTAGTGCCTGCGGGCCGAGTCGATGGTCATGGCCGCGTACATGAGGGCTACGAGAGGCAGCGCCGGGGCGCGCAGGGGTGAGAGGTCGTAGAAGCGGAGTATGGGCGTGTAGGTGGCGGCCATGGTCAGCCAGGCCAGGAGCCCCGCCGTGGTGGTGAGCACGGCGGAGTCGGCGCCCACGGCGAGGCCGATCACGCCCGCGACGGTCGCGATCGGCGGGACCGCGTACATCAGCAGGAGGGTCAGGACGGTCCATGCAAGCAAGGCCGGTGAGTAACGGAGCTGGTGGTAGGCGCTGCGGGCGATCATCGTCCACAGGTCGGACAGGCGCGGGTAGGGGCGGCGGCTGACGACGTCGCGGCTCAGGTCGAGGCGGCAGCGGCCGCCGTCGCGCTTGATGAGGCGTCCGAGCGCCACGTCGTCGATGAGCGCGCCCTTGATCGCCGCGAGCCCTCCGGCGTGGACGAGGGCGGTCCGGCGGACGAGCACGCAACCGCCCGCCGCGGCGGCGGTCCGCGACCTGTCGCGCGAGACGCGGCGGAACGGGTACAGCTGCGCGAAGAAGTACACGAAGGCGGGGACGATCACGCGTTCCCAGCCGGTGCGGGTGCTGAGCGTCGCCATCCGCGATACGAGGTCGCGTCTGTCCGAGGTGGCGGCGCGGACGAGTTCTGTCACGGTTCCTGGCGCGTAGGCGATGTCGGCGTCGGTGAAGAGGAGGAATTCGGTGGCGCCCGCCGCCCGGACGCCCTCCGACATCGCCCAGACCTTGCCCGCCCATCCCTCGGGACGGTCCTTCGCCCGCACGACCCGGAAATTCGCGTGGTCGGCGGCGAGACGTTCGGCGGTTTCAGCGGTGCCGTCGCCGCTTCCGTCGTCGACCAGGATCACGCTGAAATCGCCTGGATAGTGCTGGGCCAGGAGCGTCGGCAATGTTTCGGGGAGGACGGCCGCTTCGTCGCGGGCGGGGACGACCGCCACCACGTCCGGCCATTCGGGTGGGTCGTCCGTGCCCGGTGGCAGGCGCGGGCCGGTCGTCCAGAAACCGCCGTGGCCCAATGCCAGGTACAACCATCCCGCCAGCGAAGCCAGTGCCAGGACGCCCACGACCACCACGTACGGCAGCCTCGCACCGGAACGGGGCGCCGTCCAACAGGCGCGGCTCGGCGTGGTGAGTGCGCGGCTTGGCGTGGTGAGTGCGCTCGGCGCGGCACAATCGGCGCATGCGCACTGACCCGGACCTCAAGGAGATTCTCTGGAAGGCCGCCGACAAGCTGCGCGGTTCCGTCGACGCGGCGCTTTACAGGGACTTCGTGCTTGGGCTGGTGTTCCTCAAATACGTATCCGACTCGGCTGGCTCGGCCGGGTCTGCGGGCGAGGGCGCTTTCCGCGTACCGGCCGGGGCGCGGTGGACGGAGCTCGCCTCCCAGGCCGGGACGGAGACGATCGGCGCTGCGATCGACGGGGCCATGGACGCGGTCATGGACGCCAATCCCCCGCTCGCCGGCGTCCTTCCGAAGCTTTTCGGACGGGACGGAGTGGACCAGCGCCGCCTCGGCGAACTGGTCATGCTGATCGGCGACGTGCGGTTCGGCGGGCACGGGAACGGGTCTGGGGCGAGGTCGGCGCGGGATGTGCTCGGCGAGGTCTACGAATACTTTCTGGAGAAGTTCGCGCGCGCCGAGGGGAAGCGCGGTGGCGAGTTCTATACGCCGTCCAGTGTGGTGCGGGTTCTGGTCGAGATCCTCGAACCGTTCAAAGGGCGCGTGTACGACCCGTGCTGCGGCTCGGGCGGCATGTTCGTGCAGGCGGAGAAGTTCGTCCTCAGCCATCGGGGGCGGCCGGACGACATCGCCGTCCACGGGCAGGAGGCGAACGAGCGCACGTGGCGGCTGGCGAAGATGAACCTGGCCGTCCACGGGATCGCGGGCGACCTTTCCGCCCGGTGGGGCGACACCTTTTACGAGGACGCGCATCCGGCGCTCCAGGCCGACTATGTACTGGCCAACCCGCCGTTCAACATGTCCGACTGGTATCGGAATCCCGATGACCCGCGCTGGCGGTTCGGTATCCCGCCCGCCGGGAACGCCAATTTCGCCTGGATCCAGCACATCGTCGCCAAGCTGGGCCCCACGGGCGCGGCGGGGGTGGTGATGGCGAACGGGTCGATGTCGTCCCGGCAGTCGGCCGAGCACGGTATTCGTGCCGCGATGGTGGAGGCCGATCTGGTGTCGTGCGTCATCGCGCTGCCTGGCCATCTCTTCAGGAGCACGCCCATCCCGGCATGCCTGTGGTTCTTCGACAAAGGGAAGTCCACGCGAAACGAGGTGCTGTTCATCGACGCGCGGACGATGGGCACGATGCTCGACCGTACCGAACGCGTTCTCACCGCCGCCGACGTCGCCAGGATCGCCGGCGCCTACCATTCCTGGCGCGACGGCTCGTACTCCGATGTGCCCGGGTTCTGCCATGCCGCAGGCCTGGCGGAGATCCGGTCCTTTGACCACGTTCTCACTCCGGGACGCTATGTCGGCACCGCGAGCACCGCCACGGACGGAAAGGCCGCAGGCGACGAGCCCGTGACCGATCAGGTCGAGCGCCTTACCAAAGAACTTTTCACGCAGTTCGAGGAGTCGGCGCGGCTCGACCAGGTCGTCCGCGCGGAACTGGGACGGCTGGACGCCGGATGAGTGACGGCCAGGTACGCCTCGGCGATATCGTCGCATTCTCGAACGGAAAGTCGAACGCGACCACCCAAGGGACGAAAACTGGCTCGGCCTACGAAATCTATGGCGCCAACGGTGTCATAGGGGAGTCCGATCTTTTCAACACCGGCGCTCAATCCACCATTGTCGGGCGTGTCGGGTCGTACTGCGGTGCCGTCCATTACAGCCGGGACCGCTGCTGGGTTACCGACAACGCCATCGTCGCCACTCCGAAAAGCGGCGTGAACCCGCGCTACGTCTACTATCTCCTCAGAAGGCTCGACCTCAACCGGTACCGCATCGGGTCGGGTCAGCCGCTGCTCACGCAGGGCATCCTCAGCCGGCTCGCCGTCGGCCGGATGACCCGCGCGGAACAGGATTCGGCGGCGTCCGTCCTCACCGCGCTCGACGACAAGATCGCCGTGAACGGCCGTATCGCGGCGCTTGCGGACGATCTCGTCCGCGCCCGCTACGCGGAACTGGCCTCCGCCGCGACGGCCACGATCAGGATCGAGCGCCTGGGGACGCCGGTGCGGTCGACCGTCCAGGCCGCGCGGATGCACCGGGACGAGAACTACATCGCCCTCGAACACATACCGAGGCGCCACATGTGGCTTACGGCGTGGACGGATTCGTCGAACGTGATCAGCACCAAGCGGCGGTTCGCGTCCGGCGATGTGCTTTTCGGCAAGCTCCGCCCCTATTTCCACAAGGTCGGCCTCGCGTTCGTCGACGGTGTCGCCTCGACCGACATTCTCGTCGTCCGGCCACATCAGGACACCTACCGCGGGTGGCTTCTCGCGGCCCTGTCCAGCGACGAGGTCGTGGCCCACGCGTCGGCCGTCGGGGACGGGACACGAATGCCGCGCGCGAAATGGCCCGACCTCGCCGTCCACGAGATCCCATGGCCGGACGACGATCGCACCGCCCGCGGATTCGACGATTTCGTGAAACCGCTGGCCTGCCGGGTCGAGGCGGCCGCGGCCGAGAACAGGGCCCTGGCGCGGCTGCGTGACGCGCTCCTTCCGCGGCTCATTCCATAATCGCCCGGGTGATCACTGGCGGGCACTTGACGCGCGCGACCCCCGGCCGGTGAAGTTCATCCGGCCGCTGTTGTGGTGGATCTTGGACGGATGGTGAGGATCCCCAGCGTGCGGCAAGTGCCTTGCATGCGCGCAAGAGCCGGTGACTGACCGGTGCGCCGTGCGTAAGAGTGTGTGTTGTTCCACTCCCACGTCCACTGAACACTTTTCAGCCCGGCGGGTCCGCGCAGACCACGGTCCGCGAACAGGCCGGATGGAAATGTTCACTTCGACCAGGCCGAAGAACACATGTTCGCATACAGCCCGACACGGAGACGTGAAGCCAACGCCGCCATGAACGCATCTGACGCGTGGTCCGGAACGCCCGTACTCGTCCCGGCGCCCGCACCGTCGCTGGAACTCGGAATCCCGTCCGCCTGGAACAACGGCAAGTCCAGCGGGCGGCTGATCGGCGAGATCGACCTTGCCGCGACCCCGGCCGCCGTACGGCTCGCGAGATCCTATGTCAGGGAACTCGTCGGGCAGCACTTCGGCGCCGACCGGTCCGAGCTCGGCGACCTGGAACTGCTCACCAGCGAGGCCATGACCAATTCGGTGCTGCACGCGAGGCCACGCCCGGACGGGACGATCACGCTGACCGTCATGCACCTCGACCGGTACGTCCGCGTCGAGGTCACCGACGGCGGCGCCGCGCCCGGGCAGCCGCGCGCGCCGAAGGAGCCCTTGCCAGTACACGGGCGGGGGCTCCTGCTGATGAAGGCGCTCGCCACCGACTTCGGCACCCATCGGAGCAAGAACGGGGCGACGTTCTGGTTCGGTGTGGGCGTCCGGGAAGGATGGCGACTGCCGTGACGCAGGGGCCGGCGCAGGGCCTGACCGTACGGTCAGCACCCGACCCGCGGGAGGACGAGGCGGCTCCCCGCGGGCCACTGCCCACCGCGCCGGCCCCCGGCGTCGCCCATCGGCACGGCCGCTTCCACGGCCGCTTCCTCGGCGGCGCGGGCGACCGCGTCGCCGACCGGGAATCCGTTGGCCGGGCGCCGCGCAGGCGCCGGGCCGCGGGGCGGATCGTCCAGGCGAACAGGGGCTTCCTGGACCATGCCGCCATGCCGCCCGCCCGGGACACCGGGCCGCGGCGGTTCCCGGACCTTGGTGGCGGGTTCCCCGCGCCCGTCAACCTCGGCGCACCCGTCCACCTCGGGGGCGCACCCGTCCACCTCGGCGGCGTGCCCGTCCACCTCGGCGGCGTGCCCGCCGACGTCACGGAGTGACCGCCGCCGTGATCTCCGTCATCGAGAACAGAACGAACACAACCGCCGTCACCTCGCGCGGTCTGCCCGGCGCTTCGGTACGATCGGCTTGCCAACAAGTGCCACATCTAGGGCGAGCGATGACCGCGGACGGCGAGCCGAAGTCACTCTCCGAGATCACCAAGGACATGGGACTCAGCATGTCCGACGTCGCGGCGTTCTCCGGCCTCGACGAAAGCACGGTCTTCCGGCTGTGGGACAACGTCGAATGGCTCGACCGGGTCAGCGGACGGTCCCTGCAGAACCTGATGTCATCCATCCCGGGAATCGCCGAGTACTTGATGTCGCACGCCGTCCGGAAAAGGCGCGACATCCTCATCGGTGCCCTGCACGATGTCGGGCTCTCGGTCGACCTGAACGCGATGGAGAACTCGCCCGTCCCGCAGCAGCATCTGCTGAACGCCCTTGAGGCGGCGCTGTGCATCGTCCGCGGCGAGCCGACGCAGAAGACGTCGTCGTTCATCGCCCGTTTCTGGGGAAGCGACCCGGACCGCGCCCTTGAGCTGGTCTACTCCGACGAGCCCGGCCGCGGAATCCTGCATGACCCGACGATCCTGCGCGACTCCTCGGTCGAACTGGCTCCCCGGCTGCACCGCAAGGCCTACTCGTTCCATTCGATCCTCGCGCACAACGTCATCGCGCACCAGGTCAGCAAGGTGACCGACGCGCTGGACGCCGATGTCGGCTTCGACGTCTCCGCCCGGCAGACCGCGTTCACCACCCGCGGCGTCGTCATGGGCATCCTCATCAACACCGACGACGTCGAGCTGGCCGAGCGGTACCGCAGGGAACTCCAGACGAAGCCCGTCTACGCGGCGCTGGAGGAATGGGCGTTCCCGACCTACAGCCGCGACGGCCGCCTGAGCAGTGACTTCACGCTTCCGAGCTCCCTTTCGCTGCGCAACACGGCGACCGAGGTGTTACGCGAGATCGCCGTGTACAACGACGCCTACTTCTACTACCTGGTGTCGACGTACATTCCGCTCGCGATGAAACGCGATCCCGCTTTCGGCGGCAAGATCATCGAGCTGATCCAGGCCTTGGAGCTACGCGGGATCGATTGCCGGGACAGAAGGATCAGACAGACGTGCAACGCGCTGGTTCGGCAGCTCAAGGGCATCGTCTGAACCAGCTTCTGGAGAATGGGGAGCCGGTGGAGGACACGGCACAGGCCATCGCGAATCTGACGCAGGAGAGATGGGAGGCCAACGCGGACTACTGGGTCAAGGTCATCAGGGAGCGCCGCGACCGGTACCGGACGGAACTGACCGACGCCGCCGTCCTGGACGCGATCGGCCCGGTCGCGGGCCTGCGCGTCCTCGACGCGGGCTGCGGCGAGGGATACCTGTCCCGGACCCTCGCCGCGCAGGGCGCGGACGTCGATGGCATCGACGCCTGCGAGAGCCTGGTCGACGCGGCGGCCTCGCACCCGTCACCGGAGGGCGCGGCCAGGTTCACGTACGCCAGCGTCGACGACCTGCCCTTCGAGGACGGCACGTTCGACCTGGTCGTCTGCAACCACCTGTTCAGCCACCTGCCGGACCCGACCGACGCGCTCCGCGAGATCGGCCGGGTCCTGAAGAGCGGCGGGCGGATGATCCTGCTGACCCTGCACCCCTGCTTCTATGTGGAGCATTCCGAGCGGGGCGCGGCGTCCAGCATCCCGGCGACGGAGTACTTCGCGTCCCGCGGCATCGACCAGCGCTTCCTGGTGGACGGTCTCGAATCCCCTTCGATGGTCACGTCCTGGCTCCGGCCGCTGGAGTTCTACGCTGGAACGCTCCGAGACGCCGGATTCGTCATCGCGGACCTTCGTGAACCGCACCCGACGGAAGAGCAGATGCGCGACGATCCGTGGTGGCGCAGAGGCTTCCCGACGGCGATGTTCATCCTTCTGATCGCGGAACTCCGCTAGCCAGCCGGGTTCCGGCGGCCGCGGGGCGGCGGCCGCCGGACCCGGCACCATCGGCGTAGGGTCGGCGCATGGAGGATGTGCCACCGGACCTGGCCGAACACCCGGACAGGCTGCGCTGGAACACCAAGTACGGGGACGTTCCGGCGCTGTCGGCCGTCCATCCGCTGGCGGAGCGGGCGCTGTCGCTCGATCTGCCGGACGGCGGCGTGCTCGACCTGGCGTCCGGGCCGTCCGGCAGCGCCCTGCACGCCGCCGCTGCCACCGGCCGGCACGTCACGGCCGTGGACATCTCCGAGCTCGCGCTCGCCCGCCTCGCCGCCGAGGCCCGGCGCCGCGGGCTCGGCTCGCTGATCACGACCGTCCACGCGGATCTGGGCCGCTGGCGGCCGGAGCCGCCCGGCTACGCGCTGGTGCTGTGCACCGGCTTCTGGGACCGCGCCGTGTTCGACCGCGCCGGAACGGCCGTCCTGGACGGCGGCGCGCTGGCTTGGGAGGCGTTCACCGAGGACGCCCGCCGCGACCGGCCCGGCCTGCCCGCCGAGTGGTGCCTGGCCGCCGGAGAGCCCGCCTCACTGCTCCCCCAAGGCTTCACGGTCGTCCAGCAGTCCGACGAGCCCGGCACCGGCAAACGCCGTCTCCTCGCCCACCGAGTCGGCTAGTCGAGATCAACGACGACGGGAGCATGGTCGGACGGCCCCTTGCCCTTTCGTGCTTCCCGGTCGACGTAGGCGGAACGGACG
>JBOHBY010000463.1:0-1930 GCA_050698635.1 Spirillospora sp. | reverse complement strand
GGCCAGGGCTCTGGGGGTTCTGCTCATCGACCTCGTCCTCGGTGATCCTCGCCTGGCGGCCCCCTGTCAGGCGCCAGGACCGTGATCAAGACTTTCTTGTGCCCGCGCCCCGTGCAAGCGCGATTTGGTCTCAAATCCGCAGGTACGGGGTTGAATTTGTGGCCGGATCCGGCATCCGGTCACCGGTTTGTGCGGCATGGTCCCCGAAAAGGAACCAGACCGGCGGCCGTACGGCAGACAAATGGTGGCGGTGGACGAGATCGGTGCGTGCGCCGACCGGCCGGGCTTTCCCAGGCCCTTGCCGGACGTTCACCCGCTCATTTGGACGGCCCGCTCATTTGGACGGCCCGCTCACTTGGACGGCCCGCTCACTTGGACGGGCGGCCCTCCTGGTACAGCCAGTCGTCGAAGAACGAGTCGAGCTTCTTGCCCGAGACCCTGTTCGCCGTCGCGATGAATTGCGGTGTCGTGCCGCTGGAGTGCCTGCGCTCCTTCGTCCACGTCTGGAGGATCTTGTAGAACGCGGCCTCGCCGACCTTCTTGCGGAGCGCGACCAGCGTCATCCCGCCCCGGTCGTACACCGAGCGGCCGAACATCTGCTTGCGGCCGGGATCGCCGGGCGGGACCTCCCACAGCTCCCGCGCCATCGGGCTGTCGTAGCGCTGGTCGAACTGCTCCTGGACCTTCTTCCCACCGGACTTCTCCTCCCACAGCCACTCGGCGTAGGTGGCGAACCCCTCGTTCAGCCAGATGTCCTGCCATTTGGTGACGCTGACGCTGTCGCCGAACCACTGGTGCGCCAGCTCGTGCGCGACGATCGTCGGTTGCAGGCCGAACGACCCGTACACCGGGCGGGTCTGCGTCTCCAGCGCGAAACCGACCTCCGCGTTGTCGATCAGCCCGCCCGTGGAGGTGAACGGGTAGGGGCCGAACAGCTTCGCCCACTCGTCGGTGATGTCGGTGTTGAGCCGGTGGAAGGTGTCCAGGTTCACGCCGCCGATGCTCGGGTCGACGGCGGTGATGACGGGGACGCCGCCCGCGGTCTTGCCCGTCCGGACACCGAACCGTCCGACGTCGATCGTCGCCAGGTACGTCGCCATCGGCGCCTTGACGTGCCACTTCGACGTCGTCTCGGCCGCCGCCTTCCCGGCGCCGTTCGCGATGGGGCTGACGTCCGGGCCCGGCGGGCTCGGCGGATCGGTGGGCTCCCCGCCCGGCGGGGACGACGGCATGCCGGGCATGCTCGGCTGCCCCTCCGGCGGCATGGGCGACCCGCCCGAGTCGGTCGGCGGCGTCTCCGGCTCGCCGTTGGCGATCGCGGTCAGGCCCTGCGGCACCGTGATCTCGAAGTCGAACGTGGCCTTGTCGCTCGGGTGGTCGTTGCTCGGGAACCAGGTGTGCGCGCCGCTCGGCTGGCACGCCACGAACACGCCGTCCGGCGTGCGGATCCAGCCGTACGTGCCGAGCCCAGGGTCCGACACCGGCTCCGGCGTCCCCGAGTACGCGACGACGGTCGTGAACTTCTTGCCCTTCTCCAGCGGCTTGGCCGGGGTGACCTCCAGCTCGCTGCCGCCGCGCTGCTGCCGCGCCGGGGCGCCGTCCACCGTGATCGACGACACCTCCAGGCCGGTCAGGTCGAGGTTGAACCTGGCGAGCCGCTCCGTCGCGAGAGCCGTGATCGTCGCGGTGGCGTCCAGCTGCTTCGGGCCGTTCGGCGTGACCTTCAGCTTCAGCGCGTAGTGCTGGACGTCGTAGCCGCCGTTGCCGTCGCCCGGCACGTAGTTGTCGCCCGCCGTCGTCGGCCCCGCCGGACCGGACACGGCCGGGCCCGAGGACTGGCCTGACGTCCCCCCATCGTCGTCGTCGAATGGGGCGACCTGGCAGGCGGCGGTCAGCGACCCCGCGACGGCGAGCGCGGCCAGCCCGGCGC
>JBOHBY010000462.1:0-4658 GCA_050698635.1 Spirillospora sp. | reverse complement strand
GCCCATGGACGTCGGGTGGGCCGGCAGCCGCGAGCCCACGTTCAGCACGATCGACATGCTGCGCTTGGCCGGCACGCGGGCGACGTAGACGATCTCCTCGCCGTCCAGGGTGGCCGCCGAGCACGACTCCCTGACCTCCTCGGCCAGCCGCCGCATGTGCGGCTGGGCGCGCTCCCAGATCGGCAGCGAGGCGAGGTACCCGTAGCCGAGGCGCAGGACGCGCGGCAGGAGCCGGAACCGGCGGTCGTCCACCTCGGCGAACCCGAGCCGGACGCAGGTCAGCAGGATGCGCCGGGCGGTCGCCCGGGACAGGCCGGTGAGGTCGGCGGCCTCGCTCACGGTGAGCGTCGGATGGTCGGCCGAGAAGGCCTCCAGCACGCGGAACGCCTTCTCGACCGAGTCGATCACATCCGGGTCCTGCCTTGACATTCCTTGACTCCCGACTCCAAAGTAATCTACCGACGCACGAACGTTCGTCAGTAGAACAGATTCCGGCGGACAGCATCTAGTCTCCGGCACCCGGGACGATCCCCGGGACCGGTGACCCTGGTGGACGCCCGCCGAACGGACGGAAGGCCCATCGTGACGGAAGGTCTGCTCTACGTCCTGTCGCAACCGCGCGAGAACGACGAGGCCGAGTTCCACGACTGGTACGACAACGAGCACGGCCCCGCCCGGCTCGCCCTGCCGGGCGTCCACCAAGGTCACCGGTACCGTGCCACCGACGGCGAGGCGCCGTCCTGGCTCGCATGGTACGACCTCGACCTGGACGTTCTCCACACGCCCGCCTACCGCGCCCTGCGCGAGGGGCGCAGCGCGCGGGAGACCGCCGTCATGTCCGCCCTGGAGATCCTCGACCGCCGCATCTACGAGCTCCAGGACGACCAGGGCACGCCGTCCAGCGCGCCGCCGCCGCTCCTGCTCGCACGGGCCATGACGGTCGAGCCCGAACACGAGCCCGGCTTCCACACCTGGTACGCCGAGGAGCACATCCCGACCCTGCACGCGCTCCCCGGCTGGCGCAGGACCCGCCGCTACGTCCTCGTCGACGGCAAGGCGCCCCGCTTCCTCGCCCTGCACGAGATCGACGACCCCGGCGTCTTCGACACCGGCGCCTACCGCGCCGCGACCAGCACCCCGTGGCGCGCCGAGGTCATGCGCACCGTCACCGTCGAAGAGCGCCGCGCCTTCGCCCACCACAGCACGTTCCGGACCAGCGGCACACCCGCCAACGCCCGATGAACCACCACGCTCGATGAACCACCACGCCCGATGAACCACCACACCACCGGGGGATCCATGCCTGCCCGCGTCGACGCGTTCCGGCCCGCTGACCTGACCGCCGAACAGCGCGAGCTCTACGACCGGCTCCTCGACAGCGCCCGCGCCACCGGCAGCCGGCCGTTCCCGCTCGCCGACGAGGAGGGCCGGCTGCGCGGCCCGTTCAACGGCATGCTGCTCAGCCCCGACCTCGGCAACGCCCTCCAGGAGCTCGGCACCGTCGTCCGCTTCGGGACGGGTTTCACCCCGCGGCAGAAGGAGCTGGCGATCCTCGCGGTCGCGGCGCACGAGCACTCGGAGTACGAGTGGGCCGTGCACAGCCACGCGGCGCTCCAGGCCGGCCTCACCGACGAGCAGGTCGCCGCCGTCCGCACGGGCGCCGAGTGCCGCCTCGACGACCCGCTGGAGGCCGGCGTCCTCGCCGCCGCCCGCGAGCTGGTGGCCAGCGGCGACCTCACCGACGCCAGCTTCACCGAGGCCACCGCCACCCTCGGCCTCACCCGCCTGTACGAGCTGGTCACGCTCGTCGGCTACTACCGCATGGTCGCCGACCAGCTCCGCGTCCTCCGCGTCACCGACTGACGCCCCCTCCCCCGCGACCGGATGGCGACCGGATGGCCACCGCCGGTCATCGGCGGCGAACACGGTTCAGGGACGGAACCCGGCGACCTAGGGTTTGTCGGGCGATGTTTTCGGGAGCCAGGGAGTGTCAGATGCCGGACGCGCACGTCGGGAACGTCAGCTTCAAGAAATTGCTTTCCGGTGATCTGCGCCAGACGATCACGGCCGTGCCGCAGTCGCTCGACAACCAGTGGTTCGACCGGGAACTCCTCGACGAGGCGCGGCGGAAGGGCAAGGTCGGCAAGGCCATTGTGCGCAAGCAGGCGGAAAGGTCGCGGCGGGAGTATCTGCGCGCCCTCCTCAACGCCGAGAAAGTCCTGATCAACCGCGCGTTCCTCTACAACAGCCCGCAGGTCTACCAGGACTTCGCCGGGCGGGGCCGCGACCACGACGCCTTCCGCCGGATGCTGGAGAGCGAAGTGATCATCCCGCTGCTGCTGACCGAGGACGGTCCGCTCCCCGAGGCGGATCCGCAGTTCCAGGTGACCGAGGGGCTCGCGGCGTGGCGCAAGGTGGCGGAGAACACCTCGATGTCGTGCCTGCGCATGTCGTGGGAGGACGACGAGAACACGGCGCTCACCAGTGCCGCGACCAAGGCGTTCGGCGCGTTCGTCATGAATCTCGTCCAGTTCGAGGCGCCCGCCCTGCGGCGTGACTTCGACCTCGGCGAGGACGAGTCGCTCAGCGCGCTCGCCCGGCTCAAGGAGGTCGGGCGGTGGGCCTACGACGAACTCGACGCCGGACGGATGGTGCTTCGCCAGGGGCTCTACGACAGGTTCGTGGTCGGCGAGGGCGGTGACGCCGCCGCGCGCCAGTACGACACGGGCCTGCCGCACATGGCCGTCGTGAAGCAGCTGGTCGACCTGAAGTACGCCACGAACGTGGCGGACGCGATCGACGTCTTCACCCTGACGCCGAGCGGCTCCCCGCGCCGCACCGCGATGCAGGAGGCGCTCCAGTTCCAGCGGCGGCAGACCGCCCCGGACGAGGCGACCGACGCCGACGAGCTGATCAGGCTGCTGCGGAACCTGGCGTTCGAGAACGTCCAGGCGCTGCTGGAGGCGGTGCCCACGCTGGACCGCCTCTCCCTCGCCGACATCTGGCAGGTGCGCGGCGAGGAGGAATGGCAGACCTACAACGCGGCGCTGTCGGGCGTCATCAACGCGCCGTCCGTCGAGGCCCTCGCCGACCCGGGCACCGGGATCATCGAGATCAGCCGGGCGTATCTCACGATGCTCAACAAGGCGGAGCAGATCCGCAACGACCGCAGCGGCGAGCGGTTCGGCGGCCTGACCGAGATCGCCGTCGACATCGGCTCGCTCACCGTCAACGTCCTCTTCCTGCCCGACGGCACCATCGACCATGAGATCATCGGGCAGGTCGCCGACCTGGCCGGGAAACGGGCGGCGAAGGTCACGCTCCGGCTGGGCCTCGGCAGGTTGCTGGCGAACCGGTCGGGGCACCGGATCGAGACGACCGCGCAGCTCCTCAACGTGCGGATGGACGACCCGTACCGGGAGGCGAAGAAACTGATCGAGTACCTGGAGACGCGGGGTTCGGCGCGCGGCGGCGACGACGACGGCACGGACCTGTCGAACGAGGACCAGTGACGAGCCCGCACGAGGAGTACGAGGAGTACGAGGAGTACCAGCAGCTCCGCCGC
Organism: Spirillospora sp.; assembly: GCA_050698635.1. Lineage (GTDB taxonomy): Bacteria > Actinomycetota > Actinomycetes > Streptosporangiales > Streptosporangiaceae > Spirillospora. The sequence goes on along the minus strand of JBOHBY010000462.1, from coordinate 1,093 downwards.
GACCATCCCGACCTGTTCGCGAACCCGCCCGGCGCGTGGACCCCGATCCTGGACGACTTTCCCGCCGAAGGCGGCCCGTACGGCGTCCGCTACCGCGACCGGTACCTCATGCTGCTGCGCGACCCGGTCATGTTCCCGGACGGCCGCCCCGGCGGATACCTGCGGGCGCTGCACGCCGACGGGGAGGCGGGGGCCGCCGTCCTGCCGTCGTGCGACGGCGGCGTCGTCCTGATGCGGCACTTCAGGCACGCCACCCGCCGGTGGCACTGGGAGATCCCCCGGGGCGCGCCGCAGCCGGGCGAGACGGCGGAGCAGACGGCCCGCCGGGAACTGCACGAGGAGATCGGCGTGCCGGCCAACTCGATCGAGTTCCTCGGCGACTTCTACGCCGACACCGGCATCGCGGGCAGCAAGGCGGGCCTCTTCTGGGCGGACGTCGCCCACCCGCACGACTCGCACCCCGAAGAGGGCATCGACCGGATCGAACTGGTGCCCCCGCCGCGGCTCGACCTCATGCTGGACCGCGGCGAGATCACCGACTCGTTCACCCTGGCGGCCCTGCTGCACGCTAGGCGGCGCGGCCTCGCGCCGTTCTCGTCCTGACCCAGTGCCAGGCGGCGCGGATCCAGCCGTTGACGCGCCGGCTGATCCGGCGGGCGGTGGGGAACTCGGTGCCGAGCAGCCCGAGCCCGGCGAGGATGGTCACCACACCCGGGCCGGGCAGCACCAGCATCGCGACACCCGCGACGATCAACGCCGTCCCGGCGACCGCGACCGCGGCCTTCCGCAGCAGCCGCACCGGCGCCGACCGCCGCGGCTCTGTTCTTGAGGACGGATCGCGTTCGGCGTCGGGCGGGTGCGTCGCGGTCGTGGTCATCTCGCCCTGCCTTCCCCGTCAGGCCCCGTCGCGGGCTCTCTCCTCTCGACGAACCGGGACGCCCCCGAAGATCCCGATCCGCGTCCGGTGTGGGCAGGGCCACAGCGCCCGCCACGGGCGGCTAGCATTTCGGGCGATGAAGATCCGGTTCGCCGCTCTGCGGGCGCGTGGACGCGGCGGCCGGTTGGCGCACCGGCTGGCCGCGCGGGCCTGGAC
>JBOHBY010000461.1:0-2711 GCA_050698635.1 Spirillospora sp. | reverse complement strand
CCCGCAGCAGGCGTTCACGATCGAGCCGATCGGCGGCGCGGGCTCGGTGCAGGCCGCGACCGGCGACATCATCTTCCACTGCCACCTGTATCCCCACTTCCACTCCGGGATGTGGGGAATGTGGCGGGTGTTCGACGTCCTCCAGGACGGCGCCGGACGCCTCCCCGACGGCACGCCCATCGAGCCGCTCCGTCCACTGCCCGGCCGCCCTGAACCGCCGGCCGCCACCGCCGAACGTCCGGGCTTCCCCGCGTTCATGGACGGCACATTCCCGCAGAAGTCACCCCGTCCGCCGCGCACGCCGTCGATGCCGGAGGGGATGGGACGCGAGCCGTCCGCACTGGAGCGGGCGGCGTTCGTCCCCGACCCGCAGCCCGGCGAGGCCTTCACCAAGATCACGCTGGACTCGGACGCGCCCGTCCGCCGCTACCACCTCGTCGTCATGCAGGGCACGCTGCACTACTTCGAAAGCCACGACCACGGCGACGGCCATGACGGCGGCCACGGGGGCGACCACGGCGGCGGCGGCCACAAGGAGACGTGGCACGACCACCGAGGCGTGTTCTTCGTCCTCCAGGAGGAGATCGACGCCGCGGGCGGGATCGAGAACTTCCAGCGGGAGCTCGCGAAGGGCACCAGGAAGATCGAGCCGATCGCGATCCGCGGCCGCAAGGGCGAGGTCATCGAGTTCACCCTGACCAACGCGCTCCCGCCCGGCTGCCACGAGGCGACGGCGTTCGACGCCGTCCTGCCGTTCCAGCCGGAGGCGGGGCTGCACGTCCACCTGGTGAAGTTCGACCCGCTGGTGTCCGACGGCGCCAGCGTCGGCTGGAACTACCTGACCGGGACGACCACCGCCGACGCCGGAGCGGAGGACCACGCGCGCTACCGCTCCTGGATGTACCGGTGGTACTGCGACGAGGAGTTCGGCGTCGTCTTCTTCCACGACCACCTGCTGGCCAACGAACGGCAGCGGCACGGCCTGTTCGGCTCCATGATCGCCGAGCCGGAGGGCGCCGAGTGGGTCGACCCGCACGACCACACCCGGGAGGTCCGCAACGCGGCGCAGGCCGTGGTGAAGCTGCCGGACGGGAGCGCCTTCCGCGAGCAGGTGATCCCGGTCGCCGACTTCGTCCCGCTGGTCAAGCACGGCGCCGGGGAGAAGAGCGAGCCGATCAACCCGCCGTCCTTCCCCGGGGCGCTGGACGACCAGGGCACCATGGCCGTCGGCTACCGGTGCGAGCCGCTCCACGAGCGTCCCGGCGATCCGGCCGACTGGTTCTCCAGCGCCGTGCACGGCGATCCGCGGACACCGCTGCTGCGCGCCTACCCGGGCGAGCCGATCCGCGTCCGCCTCTACCAGGGGTCGCACGAGGAGCAGCACGGGTTCACCATGCACGGCATGCGCTGGCACGCCTGGCGGGACGATCCGCGCTCGCCGCTGCGCACGCAGCAGACCCTCGGCATCTCCGAGGCGTTCAGCCTGCACCTCGACCCGGTGCACAGCCCCGGCGACCACATGTGGGCGTTCTCGGCCATCGACGACACGTGGCTGGGCTGCTGGGGCCTGTTCCGCCTCCACGACGAGGAGCAGGACGACCTCCCGCCGCTGCTGGACGCGTTCAGCGACGACGGCCCGCCGCCGTTCAGCGACCGCAACGTGCGGCGCTACCGCGTGCGGGTGGCCGCCCAGGAGATCCGCTACAGCGACCGGCGCAGCGACCCGTACGGCCTCGTCTACACGGTCGACGGGGCACCGGAGGGCGAACCGCTCGTCCTGCGGTGCCGGGCCGGGGAATGGGTGGAGGTGACGCTCGCGAACGAGATCATCGTCCCGCCGCAGCCGACGCCGTACGACCCGCCGCTCCCGGCGCTGGACGAGCCCGCCGACCGGGAGGTGTCGGAGCAGGTGTCGCTGCATCCCGTAGGGCCGCTGCGCTACGACGTCCGCGACAGCGACGGCGCGTTCGTCGGACGCAACAGCGACGGCACCGTCAAGCCCGGCGCGGACATCACCTACCGCTGGTACGCCGACACCCCAGGCGTGGTCCTGCTGGAAGACCGCGCCGACCTCCGCACCCACCGGCACCGCGGCCTGGTGGGCGCGCTGGTGGTGGAGCCGCCCGGTGCGGTCCCCGAGGGCGACGCGTGGACGGGCCACCAGGCGGTCATCCGGCGTCGGGGTGCCGAGAAGGTCCACGAACTGGTCCTGATCCTTCAGGACGGTGTGCGCCAGTACCACCACGGCGACCTCACCCAGCCGGTCACCGACCTGGAGGACGAGCCCGAGGACTCAGGGCAGAAGGCCTTCAACTACCGGAGCGCTCATCTGTTCCCGCACCGTCCGTCCCTGGTGACGGGTGACCCGGGCACGCCGATGGTTCGGTGCAGGCCGGGCGATCTCGTCCGGATCCATCTGGTGGTGGGCGCCGACCGTCCGCGCAACCATTCGTTCCAGATCCACGGCGAGACCTTCCCAATGGAGGAGCATCTCGACGCTCCGCGCGTGGGTGCGATCGGCGGCCTTACCAACGGGTCAGTGCGCACGATGACGTTCAGGGCCGGGCCGCCGGGAGACTACGCCTACCGGACGGGCGTGCTCCGCTGGGCCCTGACCGAGGGGCTGTGGGGGCTGATCCGCGTCCGCTGACGGCCCGCTGACGGCCGTCCGCAAGCCCTCCCGCACGTCGGCCGGCGGTCCTCCTCCGACC
>JBOHBY010000460.1:0-1876 GCA_050698635.1 Spirillospora sp. | reverse complement strand
GGTTCCGGCACCGACGCCGACGCCCGTACGCGCCTGCCAGCGGGACGGCGCGAGCGACGCCACCACGAGCGCGCCGCCGAGCGCCAGGAAGAGGCCGAAGGGGCCGAGCGTCAGGTACCCGTACTGGAGGTCCTTGGGGAGGACGTCGCGTCCGGCGTGCTCGAAGCTCCAGCGCGGAGCCGCGACCCAGAGGACGCCGATGATCCCGAAGGCCGCGCCGGGGATGAGCGATGCCAGCGGCGAGACCCGCGACCCCGCCACCAGCCCGATGAGCACGGCCGCGATCAGCATCACGCCCGCGCCGACCCACCGGTCGCTGCCCTCCGTGGCGAGCGTCCGCATGAACGTGCCGAACTTCATCGCCCCGTACGACAGGCAGGCGGCGATGATCGGCGTCACCACAAGGCCGATCACCACACCCAGCCCATGGCGCGCTCCGTTGGACATGGCCACCCTCCAAACCGGGTCGGCGGCAAGATCCCGCCAAACGTAACCCTGAGACGTGCGCGAAGGCACGCGGGTTCAGAGGTCGAATTGCGTTTCTTGCCCGCTATCGCCCGCTACTGTACGGTCTCGCCGGGTTTGACCGGAGCGGGCTGGCCAAGTCTGGGCGGGCTCGTCAGGAAACCGACACCCCAGGTCACGTGCATGGTCGCGAACACCAGCGGCAGCCGCGCCCAGGCCGACAGCGGCAGCCCGCGCCCCTCCACCGCGGCGCCGGCGATCATCGCGGCCGCGTACCCGCCGGGCACGATCCAACCGGGCCAGAACCCGAACACGCCGGCGACCGCGCCGGCCGCCATCGCCACCACGGCGATCGGCGGCGCGAGGTAGCGGAAGTTGAGGGTGCCCTGGTGCTCGCGCCCGACGACGCGCCGCCAGCGGCCCGTGTGGAAGTACTGCTTGGCGAGGGCCCGCAGGTTCGGGCGCGGACGGTAGGTGACCCGCATCCGCGGCGTGAAGAACACCCGGCCGCCGGTCTGCCGGATGCGGTGGTTCATCTCCCAGTCCTGCGCGCGGGCGAACGTCTCGTCGTAGCCGCCGACGCGGTCGAGGGCGCTGCGGCGGAACGTCCCGAGGTAGACGGTCTCGACGTCGCCCGCCTCGCCGCCGGTGTGGAAGCGCGCGTTGCCGACGCCGAGCTTGGACGTCATCGCCCGCGCCACGGCCTTCTCGAACGGGGTGACGCCCTCGGCCGCCATGATCCCGCCGACGTTGTCGGCGCCGGTCTCCTCCATCGTCTCGACGGCGGCGCGAACATAATCCGCCGGCAGCAGCGAGTGCCCGTCCACCCGGACGATGATCGAGTACTGCGAGGCCTTGATCGCGATGTTGAGGCCCTGCGGGGTGCGCCCGGTCGGGTTCGCGACCACCAGGACCCGCGGGTCCTCGGCGGCGAGCCCGCGGGCGATCTCCTCGGTGCGGTCGCGGGACGGCCCGATCGCGAGCACGAGCTCCAGCTCGCCCGGATAGTCCTGGGCCAGGATGCCGCGGACGGCGTCGGCCAAGTGCCGCTGCTCGTTGAGGACCGGCATCACGATCGAGACCGCCGGCCAGGTGCGTTCACCGGAATCGGAGCGGGGCTTCACGGCGTGCTGTGTTTCCTGCCTCGTGGTTTCCTGCTTCGTGGCGCTCTTGGCATGGGGAGACGGGTTCATGTCAGCTCGCGGGGCGCGGTGTGGTCAAAGACGGCGCCACGTTACTGCACGGACACGAGGTCCAGGTAGCGAACGGACGGGTGTTCACCACTTTAGAGTGGTGGGGAATCGCGTCAGAGCGACGTCTTCGGGAGGCGGCGGCCGGCATGGCAGACGGGTACGACTCGGGTCGCGGTGCCGGCGACGGGCCGGACGACGACCCGCTGGAGCGCTACTTC
>JBOHBY010000459.1:0-1938 GCA_050698635.1 Spirillospora sp. | reverse complement strand
GAGCACGACCGTCCCGGACAGGAGGCGGCCGAGCGCGAGGGCGCCGGGGCTGTAGTCGTCGCCGGCGCTGCGGATCGCGACGAACGCGGACGCCCAGAGCACCACCGTCACCGCGGCGGCCGCCACGGCGAGCCGGTCGACGCGTGGGCCGCTTTCCTGCTGCATGTCACGCACCTTAGGTTTGGGACGCTTCCATCAACACCGAAGCGACGTGGGCGGTTGCGCACGGCATTTCGGACGGACGCCCCTCAGTCTGGTGGCGCACACATTTCAGGTCCAGCGAATGTTTCTATAGGTGGACGTTTAGTGCTGCTACGAGGTCGCGATTCCCTCGAAGGGGGAGGACGCCTGCGCGTAGCGGCGTTTGGGGATGCGTCCCGCCAGGCGGGCGAGCCGTCCGGCCTCGACGGCGTGCCGCATCGCGGCGGCCATCCGCGCCGGATTCTGGGCGCGTGTCACGGCGGTCGCCAGCAGGACGGCGTCGCAGCCCAGCTCCATCGCCAGCGCGGCGTCGGAGGCGGTGCCGAGCCCCGCGTCCAGGATGACCGGGACGCCCGCCCGCTCGACGATCAGCTCGATGTTGTGCGGGTTGCGGATCCCGAGCCCCGACCCGATCGGCGAGCCGAGCGGCATCACGGCCGCGCACCCGATCTGCTCCAGGCGGCGCGCCAGGACGGGGTCGTCGTTGGTGTAGGGGAGGACGACGAACCCGTCGTCCACGAGCTGCTCGGCTGCGTCGGCGAGCTCGATCGGGTCGGGCAGCAGCGTGTGCTCGTCGGCGATCACTTCGAGCTTGACCCAGTTCGTGCCGAGCGCCTCGCGGGCGAGCTTGGCGGTGAGGACGGCCTCGCCCGCGGTGAAGCAGCCCGCCGTGTTCGGCAGCACCCTGATGCCCGCGGTCGCCAGGACGTCCAGCACCGAGCCGCGGGCCGACGGGTCCACGCGCCGCATCGCGACCGTGGTCAGCTCCGTCCCCGACGCGGCCAGCGCCTCGCCCAGCACGTGCATGCTCGGCGCGCCGCCCGTCCCCATGATCAGCCGGGAGCCCAGCTCCTCGCCCGCGATCACCAGCGGGTCGTTCTCCTCGTTCGCCATGCGTCGGTCAGCCTCCCTGGACGGCGGTCAGGACTTCGAGCCGGTCGGCGTCGCGCAGCGTCGTCGCCTCCCACGCCGAGCGCCGGACGACCTCGTCGTTCACCGCCGCCGCCACACCTGACGGTGCTTCGACGACGGCCGCGACCGCCTCGGCCACGCTCACGCCGTCCGGCAGTTCGCGCGGCTCACCGTTGACGATCACCTTCATGAGTGCACCTCGGGGGAGAAACGGCCGGGCGAGAACGGTCCGGCGACTTCGGGGACGGGGGCGTCCAGCAGCAGCGCGGACAGGATGTCGGCGCTGACCGGGGCCAGCAGGATGCCGTTGCGGAAATGGCCGGTGCCGATGACCAGGCCCGGGAGCGCGGCCGGGCCCATCACGGGCGCGTTGTCGGGCGAGCCGGGGCGCAGGCCCGCCGACACCTCGACGAACTCCAGCTCGGTGACGCCGGGCAGCAGCTCGCGGGCGTCCCTCAGCAGCTCCCACAGGCCGCCGGCCGTGACGCGCGTGTCGAACCCCAGCTCCTCCTGTGTGGCGCCGACGACGATCTCGCCGTCCAGGCGCGGCACCAGGTACACCGACGAGCCCTTCACCATCCCGCGCGTGGACCGGCCGATGAACGGCGCCGCCGCGCGCAGCCGGATCACCTGACCCTTGACGGGACGGACCGGTGGAACGGTCCCGGGAGGCAGTCCTTCGAGAGCGTCCGACCAGGGGCCCGCGGCCAGCAGGACCCGGTCGGCGCGGAGCGTCGTGCCGTCGTCCAGCCGGACCCCGGTCGCCGTGTCCCGCTCGACGACGATCCCCGCCGCCCGCCGCCGGACGAGCCGGACGCCGAGCCT
>JBOHBY010000458.1:0-9322 GCA_050698635.1 Spirillospora sp. | reverse complement strand
GCTGTCGGTGGCGTCCGTCGCCGGAATCGGCATCGGCTACCCACTGGCCGGGCTGCTCACCGACGTGTCGGGGCTGGCGGCGTCCTACGGGCTCGGCCTGCTGATCACCACGGTCGCGCTGGCCGCGGCCTGGCGGGCCGTACCGGAGCCGCCGCCGGGACGGCCCGGAACCATCGACGTGCCCGGTGCCGCCCTGCTGGGCGCGGGGCTGCTGGCGCTCCTGCTGGCGATCAGCCAGACGACCCTGTGGACCGATCATCCGGTGGTCGTCGCCGTCCTGCTGTCCGCGGCGGTCGTGCTCCTCGCGGGCTGGGTGTGGCACGAGCGCCGATCTCCCGCCCCGCTGGTCGACCTGGCGTTGCTGCGGCATCCGGCGGTGGCCGGCGCGAACGCGGCCATGCTCCTCGGCGGCATCGGCATGTATCTTCTGCTGACCCTGGTCACCCGCTACGTGCAGACGCCCGAGTCGGCCGGGTACGGCTTCGGCGTGGACGTCTTCGTCGCAGGCCTGGTCCTCGTGCCGTTCTCGGTGCTGGGCTTCGCGGGCGGCAGGCTGGTCCCGGTCGTGCGGAACCGTCTCGCCGCCACGACGGTGCTCGCCGCCGGTGCCGCCGCGGTCCTGGCCGCGCTCCTGGTCTTCGCGCTCGCCCGCGGCCAACTGTGGCTGGTGTTCGGCGTGATGGGCCTGCTCGGCGTGGGCGTCGGCGTCTTCTCCGCCGCGATGCCCGCCGCGATCCTCGCGGTCACGCCGCCGGAGGAGACGTCCAGCGCGATGAGCTTCAACCAGGTCGTCCGCAGCACCGGCTTCTCGGTGGGCAGCGCCCTCGGCGGCCTGATGCTCGCCGCGCACACCGGCACCGGCAAGACCTTCCCCACCGAGTCCGGCTACACGGCCGCCGCCTCGGCGGGGGCGGCCGTGCTGGCGGTGACGGTCTTGATCACCCTGCTGCCGCGACGCGGCACCGGCAGGTGACTGGAGCCGCTGACCTGCCCGACCGTCCGGCGGGGGACGGGGTTGGCGGCTACTCATGGACCGGGCCGCGTCCGGCAGCCACCTGGCGTTCTCCCAGATCGTCTGCTCCGACCCCGAACGGGCCGCCGACCTGGACGCGCGGATGAAGGTCGCCGGAATTCCGTGGCGGAACCGCTCCCGGGAGGAGGTCGACGCGCTCCTGCTGGACGGTCTCGAACCCGTCGCCCCGGGCCTGGACGACCTGCTGAACTGGCGTCCCGACCCCGATCAGCCGCCCCTGCCGCCCGTCCCGGAAGAGCTGGCCCAGTTCGTCGGCGCGTCCCGGATGGCACGGGACATGTGCGAGTACGGCGGCGTCCTGCGCAAGCCATAAGGCAGGCTTACCGTGTATGGGTAGAGTGCGTCGGGAGGAAGATCCATGACCCCACGGACCGACGCCGACGAGGTGACCGAGCGGCAGCCTCGCGTTCCGCTGAGCCGCAGGCGGGTGCTGCGCGCGGCCGTGGAGCTCGCCGACCGTGACGGCCTCGGCTCGCTGACCATGCGCCGGCTCGCGCAGGAGGTCGGGGTCGAGGCGATGTCGCTGTACCACCACGTCGCCAACAAGGAGGCGGTCTTCGACGGCCTCGTCGAGGTGGTCCTCGGGGAGGTCGTGGCGGCGGCGGAGGACGCCGACGCCCCGCCCCCGGAACAGGACTGGCAGGCCGCGCTGCGGGCACGGATCCTCGCCGCCCGGGAGGTGTTCCTGCGGCATCGCTGGGCACCGCAGGTCCTCGAAAGCCGCACCACCACGAACCCGCTGGTCATCGCCTACTACGACCAGGTCGTCGCGCTGCTCCGGGCGGGCGGGTTCTCCTTCGATCTGGCCCACCGGGCACTGCACGTCCTGGGGAGCCGCGCCCTCGGGTTCACCCAGGAACTGTTCCAGCCGGACAGCCCCGGCACCGAGGCCACCGATGCCGAGGCCGCCGTGATCATGGAGCGGATGGCCGAGCGGTTCCCCAACATCGTGGGGATGATCGCGGCGGCCGTGCACGACGATCCGGACGGCACCCTCGGCTTCTGCGACGACCAGTTCGAGTTCGAGTTCGCGCTCGACCTGATCCTCGAAGGCCTGGAACGCCGCCGCGCCGCCGCCGCCTGACCCTCCGCCCGGCCCGTTCTCCCTGACGCCGCTCACTATTCCAGGCGAGCCCTTGACTCCCTTACGCCGTACGATAACCTTACGGCGTATGACAACCTTACGCCGTATGACTGCCGGAGCCCCCGCCGGAAGGAAGTGGCCATGAAAGCCTGGAACTGGGACCGCTACGGCCCGCCCGACGTGCTGACCCTCCGGGACGTCGACGAACCCGGCATCGCCCGGGACGAAGTGCTCGTCCGGGTGCGGGCGGCGTCCGCCAACCCCTACGACTGGCGTCACGTGGGCGCCGATCCGAAGCTCGTCCGGCTCAGCATCGGCCTGCGGCGCCCCAAACCGGGTCTGATCCCCGGCGCCGACCTGGCCGGGGTGGTCGAGCGGGTCGGCGACGGCGTGACCGGGCTGCTGCCCGGCGACGAGGTGTTCGGGGAGGTCCGGCTGGGCTCGTTCGCCGAGATGGTCGCCGTCCCGCGCGACAGGCTCGCCGTCAAACCGTCCGGTCTCACCTTCGAGCAGGCGGCGTCGGTGCCGATGGCCGCGCACACCGCGCTTCAGGGCCTGCGGGACGCGGGGAAGATCTCCGCCGGGCAGCGGGTCCTGGTCAACGGGGCCTCCGGCGGGATCGGGACGTTCGCCGTCCAGCTCGCCAAGACGTTCGGGGCCGAGGTCACCGGCGTGTGCAGCACCCGCAACGTCGAACTGGTCCGCTCACTGGGCGCGGACGACGTCGTCGACTACACCCGCGAGGACTTCACCGGACGGACCGAACGCTACGACCTGCTCATGGACATCGTGGGCAACCGATCCCTGGCCCGGCTGCGGCGCCCGCTGACCGGCCACGGCACACTCGTCATCGTCGGCGGCATCGCCGCACGCCGCGGCGGGCTGCTCGGCCCGGCGGCACAGATGCTCCGCGGGGCCCTGGCCAGCCCGTTCATCAGCCAGCGCGTCGCGACCGTCCAGTGGAAGCCCAACTCGACCGACCTTGAACTCCTGGCCGGGCTCATGGAGAAGGGTCGGCTCACACCCGTCATCGACCGGACCTACCCCTTCGACCAGATCCCCGACGCACTGCGCTACATCGAACGCGGCCACGCCCGGGGCAAGGTCGCCATCACCGTCTAACCCACCTGTCGGGTACGTTGGCGCATCGTGCTGAAGACGCGGCTGGACCTCGACCGGATCCGCGCGGCCCGCCGCGTGATCGATCCGATGTTCCTGGACACACCGCTGTTCCAGTGCGACGCCTTGGGGGACGCGCTCGGCTGCGCGGCGAGCATCAAGCTGGAAACCGCGAACCCGGTTCGCAGTTTCAAGGGCCGGGGGACCGAGCTGGTCACCAGCGGGCTGCAGGTCCAAGGGCAAACGGCCGCGGTGTGCGCCAGCGCGGGCAACCTCGGCTGGGCGCTCGCCTGGTCGGGCCGCCGCCGGGGCCTGGACGTGACCGTCGTGGCCTCACGCCACGCACCGTCCGCGAAGCTGGAGAAGATCCGCGCCGAGGGCGCCGCGCTGGAACTCGTCGACGCCGACTTCGACACCGCCCGCGAGCAGGCGGCGAGCATCGCCCACCAGCGCGGTGTCCGGCTCGTCGAGGACAGCCTGGACATCGACACCTGCGAAGGCGCGGCCACCATCGGGCTGGAACTGGCCGACCGGGCCTCTGACATCGACGCCGTCCTGATCGCGCTGGGCGGCGGAGCCATGGCCACCGGCGTGGGACACGTCCTCAAGACGCTGGCGCCCGGCGTCGAGGTGATCTGCGTGCAGCCCCACGGCGCACCCGCCATGACCCGCTCCTGGCGGCAGCGCCGGGTCATCACGACCGACTCCACCGACACCATCGCGGACGGCGTCGCAGGCCGCCGCCCCATCCCCGCCGTACTGGACGACCTGCTGGCCGTGGCCGACGACGCCGTCCTGGTCGAGGAGGCGTCGATCATCACGGGCATGCGACTGCTCCTGCGGCACGCCGGCCTGATCGTCGAGCCGTCGGCGGCGCTGGGCATCGCCGCCGTCCTGGAGGACCCGCGCCGCTTCACCGACCGCCGCGTCGCCACCATCATCTGCGGAAGCAACGTGAACCTGGACGACTACCAGCGCTGGACCGCCCTCTAGGACTCGTGCCGAGTCGTGATCCTCGCCAACGTGCGGGACAACACCTGCTCAGCGGGCCACAGCCGCCGGTTGGGATGAGGTGGCAGCGGATCATCCCGCTCGACCCCCTCGGGAAGGGTGCCCGTAGCGGGCACGCGCAGGCGGTCGTTGCCGCGCAGTTCCTCCACGAGCGTCTGCCAGGTCATGATCGGCTCGTCGGGGCCGGTGGAGACGCGGCGCACGGCGTCCGGTTCGAGCCAGGTCGCCTGCCAGAGAGAACGCACGTGAACACGTCCACACGATCGTCCTTCAGCTCTGCTGGTACTCCACGGCGGCCAGCCCGCAAGGCGTGTGCAAGAACAGGTAGTAGGCACCTTCGCCGTATTCGTGCAGGTCCGAGCCACCGATCAGACCGAGGTAGTCCATCGCCTTTCCGCAGCCTGGACAGTCGAGGTAGGTGGCGTCCTGAATCCAGTCGGGGTATCCGCCGAGGGTGGATCCACCATTGTTCCAGGCGCTGGCAAGGTAGGGCGTGGGGCGCTTTTCCCCTGGGGTGAACCTGGTCGGCGGCGGGTCCTCGGGGTCTCCGGCAGGGAGGAATTCCGGGCGTACGTTGTGCCCTGACCAACGTGCGTCCCCATCCACGGCGACCTCGGCGTAGGTGGTGTCGTAGCAGGTACAGAAATGGCAGGTGACGATGCGCAATCTGCCGTGCCAACCGGTGTGCGCGAGCGCGTCGGCGACCTTGGGATCGGCGGTGTCCACGTCCAGGGCCGTCCACAAGGGGCTTGCGCACCAAGGGCAGGTGGCTTTGGCAGGATCACCGTCTGGGCCTGGCACCAAGTGGTAGGCGGTGGGGCCGCAGAGTTCCCGGACGCCGTCCGCTGAGAACTCCCAGCCGCCATCACGGATCAGTGCCGCCACGCCCCGCTGGTAAGGGTCGAAATTCGGCCCCGAAGGCGGCGAAACCATCCAGCGGCGGAACGCCTTTTCGGCGGCGGGGCCGCGTGTCTGCGCCAACACGTACGCCAGCATAGGTGCCCTGTCAGCGGTTCCCGATTCGATGCGGGCCACTATCTCGCGCTGGAAATGCTCGTCCGCCCCCCGGTAGAGGACTTCCGATCGCCAGAACGTTCCCGCGTCCAGCAGGCGCAGCAGGTAGGGGGCCAGTGCGGCCGGGTCCGCTGCCGCTCGGTCGGCGAGTTCGTCGACGACCGTGTCGTCGCCGGATTCCACCCGGGCCACCAGATCTTCGATCACGCGGCGACCGTACCGCAGGCCGGGGGCAGGTCAGGGTTTGTGGAGGAGGCCGCCGTATTCACGGAAGTCCTTGTTGTGTTCCGACGCGCCCAGATAGCGCTCGGCTTCGGTTGGGGGGTCGGCCAGGGGTGGTTGGCCTGGGTCGGGGCGCCAGTCGGCTACGTCGCCCAGGCCCGGGGGGACGGGGATGAGGCCGGTCAGGAGCGCGTCCACCTCGGCGCGGGTGCGGGTCTGCCAGGGGATTCCGGCGTCGGTCATGCGGGCCTGGAGGTCGGCGCCGCGGGCGGCGTCGTCGGTGACGACCTGGGAGAACGCCAGGTGGCTTCCGGGGGCGGCCCGGTCGATGATGGTGTGCAGGACGCGGCGGGGATCGTCGCCGTCGTCCAGGTGGTGGCCGACGGACAGGAACAGCACCGCGACCGGCTCGTCGAAGTCGATGAGGCGGCGCGTTTCCTGGTGGTTGAGGATCGCGTCCTGGTCGCGCATGTCGGCGGTGATGACGGCCGTGGTGCCGTCCATGACCAGCAGGGCGCGGGCGTAGACCAGGACGATCGGGTCGATGTCGACGTAGACGACGCGGGCGTCCGGGCGGAAGCGCTGCGCGACCTGGTGGACGTTGCGGTCGGTCGGCAGCCCGCAGCCCATGTCGATCAGCTGCCGGATTCCCGCGTCCCGGACGAGGTACCGCACGGCGCGGTAGAGGAACAACCGGTTCGCGCGCGTGATGTCGACGCATTCGGGGAAGTCGGGCAGCTGCGCCATCGCGAACCGCCGGTCGATCTCGTAGTTGTCCTTGCCGCCGAGATACCAGCCGTAGACCCGGGCGGAGGTCGGGATTGCGTCCGGGATGTCGTCGTGGGTCACGCCGCGCGCCCCGTGGGAAGAGGTGTCCTGCTGTCCGGGCACACCGTAGCCGCGCGTCCGGCGATCGCGGGCGCGTTGTCCGAGACCGGCCGGTGCGCTCAGCCTGGGGGGATGCGGGCGAGGGTCGGCAGCGGGACGAGCCCGTACTGGTAGTAGTCGACCGTGTCCGCGCCGGACGTGCGTGCGGCCTTGACCTTGGCGGCGAGGTGCTCGGCCGACTCGGTGTCCGGAAGGCCTGGGCGCAGGACGGCGCGCAGTGCGGTGTCCGCGCCCAGCGCGGAGCGGTAGGCGGCGACGTCGGTGGTGACGCGGGCCTCGTCGCGGGCGTAGCAGAGGATGGCGTAGGACGGGATGACGCCGCTGAGGGATGTCGGGTCGACGCCTATCTGCCAGGCGGAGTCGGCTGCTGGGGCACCGGTGGGGCGTCCGTCGGCGTAGCCCTTCACGGCGCCGGTCAGGTCGAGGAAGGTCAGGCTGGAGCCTTCGTCCGCGACGGCTTCGGCGACTTCCGCGGCCAGGGACGTGACGATCGGGGTGCGGGCGCGGGCGTACTCCTCAAGGATTTCAGGGAGTGTGTGGATGGGTGGGGCGCCGTCCAGGACGGAGGCCGCCAGGCTGGAGGCGGCGGCCCGCGCCTTTTCGGCGGCGGGGATTCGGGTCTGGCAGTGGGGGCAGAAGCACAGGCCCAGCGCGAATTCGGTGGCCGGGCCGAGGTCGACGAAAGAGCGTTCGTGGTGGTAGCCGTGGCCGAACGTCCCGAAATGGAGGGACTCGGTGACGACGGAGTCCATTCCTTGGCGGGCGATGGCGCGGCCGAGCGCGACGGCGTAGGCGCGCACATCCGGGTTGGACGGGCACAGGTCGGCGGGCGCGGCACGGTCGCCGAAACAGTTCTGCTGGGTGACGTCCGGAAAGGCCAGGCCGAGGGTGGTGTTGTGCAGGAAGACGCCCCAGCCGTGCAGGGGGATGTTCAGGTCGCGGGTTTGTTGGCGGAGGGCGCGGAGGGGTTGGGCGTGGGCGTTTTGCTGGACGGGTGGGGTTAGGCGCAGTCCGTCGAAAAGGTCTCCGGGTGGGAAATGGACGCCGTCGTGGCGCAGGGTCACGCGAGTGTGTCCGTGGGGGGTCACGTCGCGGGCCCGGTGGTAGGCGGCGCCGACGGTGATGGACGAAACGCCATGGGAGAGGATCCGCGCGGCGTCGACACCGCCGCGCAGATCCTCCACCAGGACGTAAAGGGACGAGTCCATCAGCTCTTCTTGTAGGCGACGAAATCGATTTCCACGAGGATGTTCATCAGGTCGGAGCCGACGGTGGTGCGCACCGGGTACGGCAGGTCGAAGTGGGCCCGGTACACCTCGTCGTAGGCGGCGAAGTCGCGGTGCAGGTCCTGGAGGTGGACGGTGGACTTGACGACGTCGTCCAGGCCCAGGCCCTGCTCGGCGAGGATCGCCGACAGGTTGGCGAGCACCTGCCGGGTCTGCTCGGCGACGTCCGAGCCGACGACCTCGCCCGTCTTCGGGTCGATCGGGCCCATCCCGGACGTGTAGACGTAGTCGCCCGCCACCAGGGCCTGCGAGTACGTGCCGAGCGGCGCGGGGGCCTGCGAGCTGCGGATCTCACGCTTGCTCATATCTGTCTCCTTCAGCGGCTGACGGTGTCTTCGGTCGATTTCAGCAGATCAAGATCGGCGCGGCTCGGGAGGCCCTCCCAGTCGCCGCGGACGGTGACCGCGTATGCCCCGGCGGCCGTGGCGGTGTCGAGGCGCTCGGCGACCGGGCGTCCGCGGACGAACTCGGCGAGGTATCCGGCGGCGAACGCGTCACCGGCTCCGACCGGGTCGACCAGCGGAACGGTGTGCGCGGGCACGACATGCAGGCGGCCCTCGCACAGCGCGACGACGCCCGCGGAGCCGCGTTTGATGAGGACGTCCCGGGGGCCGAGCGCGGCGAGCGACTCGGCGAGCCCGGCCGGATCGTCGCGTATCGGAGAACCGGACCCGTCCGGGCGCGTGCCGTCGCCGGGCAGGATCAGGCGGGCCTCCTCGACGGTGGCGAAGACGAGGTCGGCGCGTTTGACGAGGTTGCGGAGGCACTCGCCGGCCTCGGCGGGCGTCCACAGGGCCTGCCGGTAGTTGAGGTCGAGCGACACGGGAACGCCCGCGTCCCGGGCGGTCTCGACGGCGTCGTCGAGTGCCTGCCGGGCGGTGTCGCTGATCGCGGCGGTGATGCCGGTGACGTGCAGGACGCGCGCCGACCGGATCAGATCGTGCGGGACGTCCGACGGCCGCAGCCGCGAACCGGCACTCCCCGACCGGTAGTACTGGACGCGGGTGAGCGTCCCCGACCGGCGCTCCTTGAACAGCAGCGCGGTCGGAGCGGACCGGTCCACAACGGTGTGGCCGAGCCGGACGCCCTCGCCCGCGAGAACGGTCGTGATCAGGCGGCCGAACTCGTCGTCGCCGACGCGTCCGAACCAGGCGGCGGTCCCGCCGAGCCGGCACATCCCGATCGCCGTGTTCGACTCCGCGCCCCCGACGCCGAGGTCGAGGGTACGGGCGTGCCGCATCGGCCCGACGACCGGATTCTCCATCCGCGCCATCGTCTCCCCGAAGGTGACCAGGTCGACGCTCATCGGGAGGCCTCCACGGCACCGAGAAGGTCCTTGGCGCGGGTGGCCAGGGCCGTCAGGGAGCCGCCGTCGAGGGCGTCGCCGATGAGGGAGCCGCCCGCGCCGACCGCGACCGCGCCCGCCTCGATGTAGCCGCCGGCCGTGTCGGCGCCGATCCCGCCCGTCGGGAGCAGCGGGATGTCACGGAAGGGTTCGGCGAGATCGCGCAGGTAGCGGGGGCCGAGTGCGTTGGCCGGGAAGACCTTGACGGCGGTGACGCCGAGATCCCAGGCGCGCGCGACCTCGCCGGGGGTCAGCGCGCCTGGGAAGTAGGAGACGCCGTGGTCGCGGGCGACATCCGCGACCTCCGCGCTGGTGTCGGG
>JBOHBY010000457.1:0-2290 GCA_050698635.1 Spirillospora sp. | reverse complement strand
GCGCTGCGCGCGGGACTGATCCTCGCCGGGCTTCTCGCCACGCTGGACGTCGCCGCGCTCGCCATCCTGATCGCCGTACCGTCCCTCACGGATAGCGACCGGGGCGCCCTGCTCTACGCGGTGGCCGCGTCGTTCGCGGTCGTGGCCGTCGTCACGCTGGTCGCCGTGATCCTCGCCTGGCGCGGCAGCCGCCCCGCCGCGTGGACGGTGATGGCCGCACGCGTCACCCGCGTCGCGATGTGGGCCGCGTGGGCCGCACTCGTACAGGTCCAGGCGTCCGCCCTGGCAGGCCACGCCGTCCTCACCGCCGCCGTCGTCCTCCTACTGTCCCGAGCCCTCTCAAGATCGCCCACCTGACCCGCTCATGCCGCGGGTGCGGGGGTGGTCATGGGGATGCTGGTTGGCGTTCGGACCACTGTTTCAGGTCGCGGCGTTCGATGGCGGCGGCCATCAGTTCGGGGAAGGCGTCCGGGGTGCAGGCGAACGCGGGGACACCCATCGCGGCCAGGGCCGCCGCGTTCTCGTGGTCGTAGGCGGGGGCGCCCTCGTCCGACAGGGCGAGCAGCACGACGACCTGGACGCCCGACGCCGTCAGCGTTCCGACACGGCGTAGCAGCTCCTCGCGGATGCCGCCCTCGTACAGGTCGCTGATCAGTACGAGGATCGTGTCGTTCGGACGGGCCACGAGGCCCTGGCAGTACGCGACGGCGCGGTTGATGTCGGTGCCGCCGCCGAGCTGGGTGCCGAACAGCACCTCCACCGGGTCGTGCAGCTGGTCGGTCAGGTCGACGACGTTGGTGTCGAACACGACCAGGGACGTCCGCAGCGTCCGCATCGACGCCAGCACCGCGCCGAACACGCTCGCGTACACCACCGACGCCGCCATCGACCCGCTCTGGTCGATCGCGAGGACGACGTCCCGCTTCACGGCCTGCTGCCGCCGCCCGTAGCCGATCAGCCGTTCCGGGACGAGCGTCCCGTGTTCGGGCAGGTAGTTGCGCAGGTTCGCGCGGATCGTCCGCTCCCAGTCGACGTCGGCGAGCCGCCTCGGGCGCAGCACCCGCGCCGACCGGTCCAGCGCGCCGCCGACCGCCGACCGGGTCTTCTGCGCGAGCCGCCGCTCCAGGTCCTGCACGACCTTGCGCACCACCGCGCGCGCGGACTCGCGGGCCCGGTCGGGCAGCACCTTGTTCAGCGACAGCAGCGTCCCGACCAGGTGGACGTCCGGTTCGACGGCGTCGAGCATCTCCGGCTCGATCAGCAGCCGGGTCAGGTCGAGGCGCTCGATCGCGTCCTTCTGCATGACCTGCACGACGCTGGACGGGAAGTACGTGCGGATGTCGCCGAGCCATCGCGCCACCGAGGGCGCCGAGTCGCCGAGCCCGGCGCTGCGCCGACCCGGCCTGGACCGCCCCTCGTCGTCGCCTGACCCGTAGAGCTTCTCCAGCGCGCCGTCCATGCGGACGTCGTCGCCGGTGAGCGAGACGCCGGTCCCGTCGGCGCGGTCGCCGCCGAGCACCAGGCGCCAGCGCCGCAGCCGCTCGTCGGCGGGCATCGCCTCATCGGTCACGCTCATCGCCCCCATTCGAGGATCTGCAAGGTCGTGGTGGTGGCGGGGGCGGCGCGGGTCTCGTCCACGTCGTCCTCGGGTGGACGGGACGACGCCGCGGGCGCCCGGTCGAGACGGCGCAGCTGCTCGCCGATGGCGCGGCGCTCGGCGGACGCGTACACGCCGAACGTGCGGCGCAGGAGCGGCACCACGTCGGTGAACGAGTCGCCGGGAAGCCCGGAGATCCAGCCGTCGATGAGGCGGAGCAGCGTCTCGTCGTGCATGAGCAGCAGCGCGCCGCCGGACAGGAACCCCTCGACCCAGGCCGCCGCCCGCGCGGGCGGTGTGCCGGTCGACACGGCCCGCGCCATCCGGTCGGGGACGTCGTCGAGGCGGCCCGCGTCGAGCAGGAGGCGGGTCAGGCGGCCCTCGATCAGGCCGTGGAGGGTGTCGGGGCGGGTGAGGAGGGCCTCCAGGGTGCGGCGCCAGCGCTCGACGTGATCGTCGTCGGCGAGCAGTGACAGGGCGCCGTGCACGGCGTCGACGTGGCCGAGGAACTCGCCTGCGGCGTCGTCGTCCAGGCCGGTGATCGCCGGGGGCAGGCCCACGCAGACGCGGACGACGAGCCCGTCCACGACCGTGCGCAGCGGACCCGTGGACGTGCCGCGCACGTCGCCGTACCGCAGCGCCCTGACCAGCGCGGGCATCGCCGACATCAGGTGCGCGACGTCGGTGTCGACG
>JBOHBY010000456.1:0-2442 GCA_050698635.1 Spirillospora sp. | reverse complement strand
CCCTCCGACACCGCCCGGTCCATCGGCACGCCGAGCCGGATCGACAGCCACGCCGCCAGCAGCTCCGCGCTCGGGCTGTCCGGCTCCGCCATCACCGCGCCGGACACGACCTCGTCGTGGTCCTGGTCGAGCGCGGCGGCCAGCAGCGACCGCCAGTTCGTCAGCCGCGTCCAGGTGAAGTCGGTGTCGCCGGGCCGGTACGCGCTCGCGAGCTGCGCGAGCGTGCCGAGCCGGTCGCGGGCCGCGTAGGAGTCGGTCACCCGCCGCTGGGCCAGCTTGCCGAGCGGGTCCCTGGCAGGAACCTTCGGCACCTTGCCGCCCGGCCACCACGTCACCACCGGCGTGTCGGGCATCAGCAGCGGCACGACCACCGAGTCGGCGTGCTCGGCGAGCGGCCCGTACATGCGCAGCAGCACCGTCTCGCCGGGCCCGGTCTCGCCCATGCGGATCTCGGCGTCCAGCCGGGACGAGCTGCCGCGCGGGTCGCGGGAGATCACGGTCAGCACCCGGCACGGATGCTCGCGCGCCGCCTCCGTCGCCGCGCGCACCGCGTCGTACTGCGCCGACTCGTCCGTCACGATGATCAGCGTGAGGACCATGCCGACGGCGGGGCCGCCCATCAGATGCCGGGACTGCGTCAGCGCGTCCTGGATCTTGCGGGTGGTGGTGCCGGTGAGGTCGATGTTCATTTAGAGCCGCCTCCAGGTGCGCCCGTCGCGGGCCATCAGCTCGTCGGCGCTGTCGGGCCCGTAGCCGCCGGACCGGTACTGGTCGAGACCGCCCCGGCTCGCCCAGAACTCCTCGATCGGGTCGAGGATCCGCCAGGACAGCTCGACCTCCTCCTGCCGGGGGAACAGCGGCGGGTCGCCGATCAGGACGTCCAGCAGCAGCCGCTCGTACGCCTCCGGCGAGGTCTCGGTGAACGACTCACCGTAGGCGAAGTCCATGTTCACGTCGCGGATCTCCATCGAGGTGCCCGGCACCTTCGACCCGAACCTGACCGTGATGCCCTCGTCCGGCTGCACCCGCATGACCAGGGCGTTCTGGCCGAGCTCCTCGGTGTCGGTCTCCGAGAACGGCAGGTGCGGGGCCTGCTGGAACACCATCGCCACCTCCGTCACCCGGCGGCTGAGCCGCTTGCCGGTGCGCAGGTAGAACGGGACGCCCGCCCAGCGGCGGTTGTCGATCTCCAGCTTCACCGCGGCGTAGGTCTCGGTGCGGGAGTCGGCGGGGATGCCGTCCTCCTCCAGGTAGCCGCGGACGTTCACGCCGCCCTGCCAGCCCGCCGCGTACTGCCCCCGCGCCGTGGACGCCTCCAGATCGCCGGGCACCCGCACCGACGACAGGATCTTGGCCTTCTCGGCGCGGACGGCCTCCGCGCTGAACGACGTCGGCTCCTCCATCGCCGTCAGCGCCAGCAGCTGCAGGAGGTGGTTCTGGATGACGTCGCGGGCCGCGCCGATCCCGTCGTAGTACCCGGCGCGGCCGCCGATGCCGATGTCCTCGGCCATCGTGATCTGCACGTGGTCGACGAACGAGCGGTTCCAGATCGGCTCGAACATCGTGTTGGCGAACCGCAGCGC
This sequence comes from Spirillospora sp., assembly GCA_050698635.1. Taxonomy (GTDB): domain Bacteria; phylum Actinomycetota; class Actinomycetes; order Streptosporangiales; family Streptosporangiaceae; genus Spirillospora. The sequence goes on along the minus strand of JBOHBY010000456.1, from coordinate 859 downwards.
CAGGATGTTCTGCACCGTCTCCTTGCCGAGGTAGTGGTCGATCCGGAAGATCGACTCCTCGGGGAAGACCCGGTGCACGGTGTCGTTCAGCTCGACGGCCGTCTTCAGGTCGCGGCCGAACGGCTTCTCGATGACGACGCGGCGCCACGCCCCGTCCTGGCGGTCGGCGAGCCCGCTGCGCCGCAGCTGCTCGACGACCTTCGGGAAGAACTTCGGCGGGATCGACAGGTAGAAGGCGTAGTTGCCGCCGGTGCCGCGGGTGGCGTCCAGCTCCTTGACGGCCATCGACAGCGTGTCGAACGCGCCCGGGTCGTCGAACGTGCCGGGGACGAAGTGCATGCCCTCCGACAGGTGCGTCCACACGTCCTCGCGGAACGGCGTCCTGGCGTGCGCCTTGACGGCCTCGTAGGCGATCTGCCGGAAGTCCTCGTGCTCCCAGTCGCGGCGGGCGAAGCCGACCAGGGAGAAGCCCGGCGGCAGCAGCCCCCGGTTCGCCAGGTCGTAGATCGCCGGGAGCAGCTTCTTGCGCGACAGGTCCCCGGTGACGCCGAACAGCACGAGCACGCACGGCCCGGCCACGCGCGGGAGCCGCTTGTCCCGCGGGTCGCGCAGAGGGTTGGCCGCCGGGCCGGTCAGTGGGTCGGTCACGTGGTCCCCTTTTTCGGTGCTGGTCCTGTCCGTGATGGCCCCGTTGGTGCTGGCCCCGTTGCTGGCCCCGTTGGTGGTGGCACGGGCGCTCATTCCCCTTCTCTGGCGGAGTCGAGCAGCCGGGCGAGTCCCGTCCGGCGGTCCTGCTGGTGCAGCCGCACCACCGGGCGGCCCGCCGCGCGCGCGTCGCGGGCGTCCCCGAGCGCCCGCG
>JBOHBY010000455.1:0-2381 GCA_050698635.1 Spirillospora sp. | reverse complement strand
GGTGGGGGCCTGGGAGGAGGTCCGCGACCAGCTGAGGGCGTACGGCGTCCCAGTCGTCGCCGGTATGACGGTGCGCGACCTCACCGCCGAAGTCGCCCGCGCCCGCACCGCCGATCCGCCCACCGTGACCGCCCTCAACAATCTCGCCGCCGCCGTCGATGTGGCGCTCTGGGCAGGCAACATCCCAGGGAAGCAGGTCAGCCGCCAGGCCTGGACCGCCGTACGCGCCGTCCGTCTGGGCCTGGCCCGTCAAGGCTTCTGGCCCCGGCTTCGCGCCGTCCTCAACCCGCGCCCGCTCATCCCTCTCCGCGACATTCATGGGGACCGCTTCTGGCGAAGAAAGCGCGGGTCGCAGCTCCAAAGGTCGTCCCCGTAGCGGTCGTCGGGGCGGGGGTCAAGACTGGCAGGTGGCCTTGCGGATGGGTTTGGGTGCGCTCGTCCAATGGCGGCCGCTGCTGTCCATCCCCGTGACCTCGAAGCAGTACGCCTTCTGCGGGTCGATCTTCACGACGGACTCCGTGGCCCGGGTGGGCGGGAGCGACTTGGTCTCCTCAGCGGTGGCATAGGTGACGACGAAGTCGAGCGATCGGCTGCTGGTCCATCTGAGCTTCACGGAATTGGCCAGATCCCTGACCTCGACCAGCTCTATCTGGACGTCGGGACCGGGAGCCGGAGCGGGGACCTGGCCGGTCTGGGCCTTGCTGGGCGCCGTCTTCGGGTCGCCCAGCCCCTCGGGACGCGAGATGACGAGCAGCACGGCCACCACGGCGAGCAGCGCGAAACCGGCGATCGCCACCGGCACCCATTTCGGACGCCGCTCGTCCTTCGGCTTGTCCTCCGGGGTGAATTCCAGGATCGGCCTGCCCAACGGCAACGGCTCAGGAAGGGACATGCCCCCGCCCACCGGCGAGGCAGGCGGCGTGGCTCGGGCGGGCGCCGGAAGCTCGTTCGCGTTCGCGTTTGGTGCCGCTTCGGCGAAGTCGTCGAAGGCCCCGCCGGGTTGCGGCGGCCGCTTCTGCCCGGTCACCTCGGCGTGGAGGGTGGTGAGGCTGTCGGCCACCGAGATCGCGTCGGACGGACGGGTCGCCGGGTCCTTGGCGAGCAGGCGGGCGACCAGGTCCGCCAGGCCCGGCGGCAGGTCGGGCCGGTCGAGCGGGGGAACCGGGGTGCTGAGCGCCCGCAGTACGCGCTCCTCGGGCGGCTTGCCGGGCGTGCCCGCGTACGGGGAACGTCCGGCCAGCGCCAGATAGAGGATCCCGCCGAGCCCGTACAGGTCGGAGCTCTGGTCGGCGGAGCCGTCCCGGATGCTCTCCGGTGCCGCGAACTCCGACGGATCCGGCGGGAACACCTGCCGCAGCGTCACCCCGAAGTCGGCCAGGACCGGCTCCCCGGTGGCCCGGAAGAGGACGTTGCCGGGCGTGACGCCGCCGTGCACGATCCCGTTCCGGTGCGCGATGGCGAGCGCCGACGCGATCGCGGTGCCGAGGGCGAGGGCGTCCGGCACCGAAAGCGGGCCGAACGAGCCGACCAGCTCCGGCATCGACTGCGGATACAGCTCCATGCGGAGCGCGTGCCGCCCGTCGGGCATCTCCTCCAGGCGGTCGGCCACCAGGATCGGGGCCTGGCCGCGCAGCGCCGCCAGCCGGGTCAGCTCGTTCTCCACCCTGCCGCGGGTCCGCCGGTCCAGCGGGCCGGGCAGGACCTTGAGGGCGTACGCCTCGCCGGCCCGCGTCACGCCCGCGTACACGGTGGCCGTGGGCCCGGTGCCCAGCGGGACGAGCTCGTCGTTGCCGGTTCCGGTCGTCACGTGGCCGCCCTCGTGTTTCACTCGCCCGCCCCACCTCATGAGCCCGCTGCCGTGTCAGCTACCTGCCGCGTCCACCCCGGGGGCGGGCGCGGCGGCCCATCGTAGGAACACCAGAACAACACCCCGGAGCCCGTGACAGCAACCTGACGCGGCTCCCCACCAGATGGGAAGGGCGCGATGACGACCACGGGCCTGGTGCGGGTGACCATCGCGGCACCGCGGCGCCGCATCGACCTGGCACTGCCGGAACGCTCGCCGGTGGCGGAGATCCTTCCGGGACTGCTCCGCATGGCGGGCGGCGGCCTCGCCGACGACGGGGTGCTGGAAGGCGGCTGGATGCTGCGCCGCGCCAACGGCACGGCCGTGGACGGGGCCCGTACGCTCGACGCCCAGCAGGTCCGCGAGGGCGAGGTCCTGCACCTGGTTCCGCGTCGCACGCAGTGGCCGGAGCCGGAGTACGACGACCTGGTCGACGCGATCGCCGACGGGGCGGGCCGTGCCGGACGGCCGTGGGGCCCGGCGCACACCCAGACGGCCGGGCTCGTCACCGCGGGGACGGCGGTGGCGCTGATGC
>JBOHBY010000454.1:0-3472 GCA_050698635.1 Spirillospora sp. | reverse complement strand
TGGCCCATCATCTGCTCGGCGTAGGCGAGGGTGACGTGGTGGTAGCGGCGCAGATCCTCGACCAGGAGGTTCCACACCTCGGGCGGGACGAGCTCGCACGGATCTTTGGCGACCGGGGCCGCCCTGTCGGTGGTGATGGTCACGATGTCCTCCGGCGGCGCGCCTCATGGTTGATACCGCTGCTCCCGGGTGCGCGCCGAGGTCCCGGGCGGCGGGTCTAGCGGGGGGCGGTGCAGCGGATCGGCTGAACGCCGGTCAGCGACCGCTCCCCCTGGTTCGGGCCACACCCCCGGCTCCGGCGCAGGTACCGGAGGTGCGGCGTCTGGAAGGGGCGGCGCGTCCGGACAACCGGGGGAAGGCCCCCGGACACACCGCCCCGCCCGCGGCCTGGCTGCCGCGTCTAGCCAGGGCCGCGGGTGTCTCATTGGCGGCGCCGCGCGGAGATGATCTCCTTGCCGAGGTCGGATGGCTCCTCGGCCGCCGCGCGCAGCCGGGCTTGGCGGTCGGGCTGCGGGGCGCGCGCATGCCTCGGGGCGCTCACCGGACGCACCACTTACCGTGCGCCGGGACCTCGGGGCCCCTGCCGCTCTCGAGTCCGGCGATCCCGGTGAGGAGTTCACGGAGCCGCTCCTCGGTGGCGGCGCTGACCCAGCGAATGCACCCGCTGGTCGGGTACCGGTAGGGCCGCCGGTGCACCTCCCATGGCAGGTCGGAGGCCGGCTCGTACCTGAACGTCCACTCGGGGAAGTCGTCGAGGAACTTGGCGAGCCGCACGTCGATGGCCGCTCGGATCGCGTCGGAGTCCTCGCCCGGGTTCGATACCTTGCCCATAGCCGGACCTCATTTCCGGTGAGGCCCCGGGACCCCCGGCGTTCGCGCGCCGGCCGGGGCCGTCTTGTCTGCGGGGTGAATGTTCCATCGCAGACAAGCACCGACCCGGCGACGCTGGTAGCCACCCCCTAACGGCCCGTTATACGTTCCCCGGCATGGGCATCACCCGCCTCGGCGAGGCATTCGCCGAGATCATGAGTCGTCACGGCTGGTCAGGTGCCGCGTTGGCCCGCCGCCTCGGGGTCTCGCAGCCGTGGGTGTCCATGGTCCTGGCGGGCAAGCGTGATCCTGGCCTTGCCAGGTCGGCGCGGCTGCTGCGTACCGTGGGCTGGGAACTGGAGCTCGTTCCCAGCGAGGAGGACGACCCCGTGAAGCGACGTCGCTTCTTGGCGTCGGCGGCCAGCGTCGCACTGATCCCGTCGGCGACCGGGACGAACCCCTACCGCGACGCCTCGTATGTGCGACTGCTCGCCGACCGTCTCGCCCACACTGAGGAACAGATCGGCGGCGCACCACTCGTCCGCGAGGCGCGTCGTCACCTCCAGCACGTCGCGCCCGTCGCGCTCGGCACCGATACCGGGCTACAGGCCGCCGCGTCTGGCCTCGCTCGGCAGGCCGCGCTGGTCCTGCACGACACGCGGGACCTCGACCGAGCGGAACGTGCCGCCGGTCTCGCGCTCACGCTCGCCGCCCGCGCGCGGGACGCACCCGCGCAAGCGCACGCCTACGGGACCCTGTCGCTGATACGCACCTACGGCGGCCCAAGCTCGCGCGCCGCCGAGTATGTCCGCCGCGGGCTTGGCCTGCACGACCTGGATGAGGCCACGCGGGCGGCGCTGCTCGTCCGGCTCGCCCGTTCCCTTGCCGTCTTGCCGGGGCAGGAACGGCACGTGCGGAATGCCCTCGACGACGCACAGGCGCTTACCGGCCAGTTGAGCTCGGTCGACGCCGCCGAGGTCATGGCCAACAGCGGGATCGCGCTCTCCGACCTCGGCCAGCACGCCGCGGGAGCAGCGGACCTGCAAACGGCGGTCACATCCGTCGAGGCGCAGTCCCCCCTGCTCGTCGGCCTCTACCAGGCGCGGCTGACGAAGTCGGCGATCCAAGCCGGAGACATGGGCGGCATGGCCAAGGGGATGAACGCCCTCGCGCTCGTCGCGCCGTTGCTGACGTCCCGCCGGATGGAGATCCACGTCCGGCACATCCTGACCGACACGCGTCGGTGGGGGGCGGTGCGGGAGGTCAAGCAGGCGCGCGAGCAGTTGCGGGAGGTCACGACATGAGCGAGCCGAGCATGGAGGACGTGCTGAACGCGGGCGGCCACAAGGACGCCACGTTTCACCTCGCGGGCACGAAGGTCATCGTCGTCACCGCCGACGATGGGCAGACGTGGCTGTGCCGCCGGGATGACGGTGTAGGCGAGTCAGCTGTCCCGATGGGCCGTGTTGAGGCGCTGGAGAGGTTCGCGGGCGCGCTCACCGAGGTTCTGGCGACCGGCGATGTCACTCCACGGCACCACGCTCATGACGCCTGCGGGAGGCATCGGGCGTAGGCCCGTTTCAGCGCCGTTCGCAGACGATGCCTGTCGGGCCCTCGCCCCTCTACGACACCAGCGCCGTGCGCGTTTCGCGAACGCGCTGAGCTTCAGGTGCACCGCGACCAGTAGCGTGACGGGCGAGCCGCGCCCACCGATCAAGGGAGCCCGCCCAGTGCGCTGGAAGATCCATTCTGGGAAGCCGCTCTATACCGATCCATGGCTCGACATCCGGCTCGCCGACGTTGAGATCACCGGCGGACGGCATCTGGACCACCGCGTTATCCGAACTGATGCGGGCGCCGGCGCGGTCGTGGTCGACTCGGAGCAGCGGTCCTGCTGGAGTGGCGGCACAGATTCATCACCGACGCCTGGGGCTACGAGATCCCCCTCGGTGGCATCGGCGACGGGGAGGCGCCTGAGGAGGCCGCCGCCCGCGAAGCGGAAGAGGAGGCCGGCTGGAGGCCCGGCCCGATGCATCCGCTCACCATCGTGCATCCCACCCCGGGCATCAGCGACAGCCGCCACTACATCTTCTGGGCGGACGGCGCCACACGCATTGGCCCACCGGCCGAGGACTGGGAGGCCGAGCGGATCGAGTGGGTGCCGCTCGCCGACGTTCACGAGCTGGTGGAGGACGGGAAGATCGTCAGCGGCACGAGCATGGCCGCCCTGCTACTGGCCGCCTCCAAACTCTGATCGACAGACCGTCCTCCATGCGCCCGGCGACGAGTAGCCGGTGGGCGGAGGTTCACGGGACGCGGACCGGTCCGCCGCGCCTGCGCCCAGGCTCGCCGCCGCCGCTCGGCAGGGCGGGCCCACGGCCACAGCCTCACGCCACTGCCACCGGGGCGTCCAGGTCCAGCCGGGCCAGCGTCGTGCGGATCGTGTCCGCCACCTCGGCCGCCCCCGCGCCGTCGAGCCAGGTCACGCCAGGCGCGGAGAGCCCGGGTCTCCGGCACCTCTGACCCGGGCCCGGGTCAGTTCGGTGTCAGGCCGGTGTCTCCAGCTCGCCGTCGAGGATGTCGAACAGCTCGCCCGCAGTCACCGACGCCAGGTCGTCGCCGCCGGTGGACGTGTCGTCCGGGGCGGCGGCGTGGCGGGTCT
>JBOHBY010000453.1:0-2644 GCA_050698635.1 Spirillospora sp. | reverse complement strand
AGAGGAGTGACTCCCAACATGTCTTCGCCGCGGCTGTGCAGATCGCTGAGATATCTGTGGACGTTCCTGACGGCGGCGGCGGTGACGTTCGCCCCGCATTCCGCGTCCGCTGAGCCGGAGCCGAAGCCCGCGACGGTCGCGTTCGCCGCCCGTTCGGCCCGCTACGTCCGGCTGAACGTGACCCGGCTCGGTCTGCCGATCAAGGAGGGCTGGCCGTACAAGGTGTCGCGGCTCCAGCTCGCCGAGATCCAGGTGCAGGACGGCACGTCCGGCGCGAACGTGGCGCTGCACGCGCCGGTGAAGGCGTCGGAGAGCTACACCGTCGGCGGGCAGTGGGAACCGAAGGCCGTCACGGACGGCTCGCTCACCAGCGACGCCGCCCCGTTCGGCTACACGAGCATGGAGCGCCGGGAACAGGACCTCGCCGACCCCATCTGGATCCAGATCGACCTGGGCGAGGAGCGGAGGTTCGACCGCGTCCTGCTCTACCCGCGTACGGACGCCATGACCGACGACCAGAAGACGGCCAACTTCCCTGAGGACTTCGCCGTCCAGACGTCCGCCGACGGCACGACGTTCGACACGGCCACCACCGTGAAGGGGCAGGAGGCGCCGCCGCCGCTGCATCTCCAGCCCGAGGCGCTGCCCGTCTTCAAGCGCGACTTCGACCTCGGCAGGCGGCGCGTCCGCGCGGCCCGCCTGTACGCGACCGCCCTCGGCGTCCTGGACGTCACCGTGAACGGACGGCCCGTCAGCGACGCCGTCCTGGAACCGCCGTACAGCACGTACAAGAAGCGCCTCGTGTACACCACCTACGACGTGACGCGGCTGCTCCACCGAGGCGGCAACACCGTGCACGTGGAGCTCGGCAACGGCATGGCGCATGTGCCGCCGACGCCGGGCCGCTACGAGAAGCTCACCCGCTCGGACGGCAAGCCCACCCTCCTGGCCCAGCTCGAAATCACCTACACGGACGGGTCCCGCGAGGTCGTCGCGTCCGACACGTCCTGGCGCACGGCGCTCGGCGCGACCACGTTCACCAACTGGTTCGGCGGCGAGGACCACGACGCCCGCCGCGTCGCCAGGGACTGGACGGACCCGGTGAAGGTCGCCTCGCCCACCGCCGCCCTCGCCGCCCGGATGTCGCCCCCGATCGAGCCCACCGGCACCTTCCGCACGAAGAAGATCACCGAGCCGAGGGACGGCGTCTACGTCGTCGACCTCGGCACGAACTTCGCGGGCTGGCCGGAGCTGCGCGTTAGCGGACCGGCCGGGACGAAGGTCACGATGCGTCCCGGCGAGCTGCTCAACGCGGACGGCACCGTCAGCCAGCACACCACCGGCTCACCGATCTGGGACTCCTACACCCTGTCCGGCAAGGGCACGGAGACCTGGCATCCCCGGTTCTGCTACCACGGGTTCCGCTACGTGCAGCTCGAAGGGCTGCCGTCCGCGCCGGACGGCGGCACCGTCACCGGCATCGTGCTGCGCGCCGCCAACGCGAAGGCGGGCTCGTTCACCTGCTCGCACGGCCTCCTCAACGACATCCACAAGATCATCGACAGGGCGGTGCAGAGCAACATGTACTCCGTCCTGACCGACTGCCCGCACCGGGAGAAGCTCGGCTGGCTGGAGCAGGCCAACCTGGTCTTCCCCGCCGTCGCGCGCAACTACGACGTGACCGCCTACTACGGCGACATCGTCCGCGCCATCGCGGAGGCGCAGACCGAGGACGGTCTCGTCCCCGACATCGCGCCCGAGTTCACCGTGTTCGGCGGCGGGTTCCGGGACGACCCCAACTGGGGCAACGTCATCGTGTTCGCGCCCTGGCAGATGTACCGCGCCTACGGCGACGCCGCCACGCTGCGCGGCTACTACCCCAACATGGTCCGCTACGTGGACTACCTGACCCGGAAGGCGGACGGCCACCTCCTCGACTACGGCCTCGGCGACTGGATCGCGTTCGACACCAGCACCCCGACCGGCGTCACCGCGACGTTCGGCTACCACCGTGCCGTCTCCGCCCTCGCCCGCATCGCCAAGGTCATCGGCGAGGACGGCGACGCCGCGAAGTACGAGGCCCTCGCCGGCGACATCGGGTCGGCGTTCAACGCCAAGTACGCCACGGGCGACACCTACGGGTCGGGCAGCCAGGCCTGCGACGCCTTCGCGCTCGACATGGGCGTCGTCCCCGCCGGCAAGAAGGACGCGGTGCTCGCCCACCTCGTGGACGCCATCAAGGCCAAGGGCTACCACCTCACCGTCGGCGAGATCGCGCTGCCGTCGGTGTTCCACGTCCTGTCCGCCGCCGGACGCGACGACGTCGTCCACGCGTTCGCCACCCAGACCGGCAACCCCAGCTACGGGTACCAGGTCGTGCACGGCGCGACGTCCCTGACCGAGAACTGGGACGGGCCCACGTCCGGCGCCTCGCAGAACCACTTCATGCTCGGCGCGATCGACGAATGGTTCCACGCCGGTCTCGCGGGCCTCGGCCAGACCGACGACTCCATCGCCTACGAGACGCTTCTCGTCCGGCCCGCCGTCGTCGGCGACATCACCCGCGCCGCGGCGACCTACGAGACGCCGCGGGGCCACGCCGCGACGTCCTGGCGGCGCGACGGCAGGCGCCTCCGGCTGGACG
>JBOHBY010000452.1:0-9122 GCA_050698635.1 Spirillospora sp. | reverse complement strand
CGGCGCCGAATCCGGGCCCGTCGTCGTCGACCTGGATGACGACCCAGCCCTGGTCGGAGTCGACCCGCACGTCGACGCGCCCGTCGGCGACGCGGCAGGCGTTGTCGAGGACGTTGCGGACCGCGCGCCACAGCGCGACCGGGTCCATGTGCGCCCACGCCTCGCCGCCGGTGAAGCAGACCTCGTGCGGCGTGGCGAGCCGCATCCCGGTGACGATCTCGGCGGTGAGCTCGTCCACCCTGATCCGCTCCGGGCTTGGCGGGGGCCGGTCGGCGTCGTCGTCCGCGCCGTCGTCGAGCTGGCGCAGCAGATGGTCGAGCCACCGGGTCTCGCCGAGCAGCTGCTCGATGCGGGCCCTGCTGGTCGCGCCGACGTCGTCGGCGACGACGACGGCCGAGGCCAGCATGATGATCGTGCCGAGCTCGTGGCGGATGTCGTGCCTGAGCCGGCGCCGCCACAGCACCTGCGCCGCGCCACCGCGCGGCATGTTGTCGGTCGTTCCTCCGGTCATCGATTCGCCGGCGGCGGGGAGCGCGTCGCCGGGTCCTGGCTCTCGGGCATCCGTACCGGCGAGCGTTCCCACGCCCGCCTGCGGGTCCGCCGGAGAAGACCGAGACCACCCGTTGTCCATGGGTACCCCCCGTACGTTATTCCAGCACCGTCTCAAACGTTCTCTCCGGGATACGCGCACTGTCCAGGAAATGGCCGTAACAGACCACTGTCTGTCCAGTAGTGGACACGCAGTGGAGTGGGTGAACCTTTCTGATTGACGGGGCGTCACTGTCAGGATTGTCAGTTCTGCTGTCGTCTGCTTGTCGCCTTTCTTTCATGCTTACGGCGTAGCCGCTTTGCGCATTCCGGCGGGTGCGCGGACGGGCCGCCGGAGAGACAGTCGGCACATGCCGAAGGTCACATTTCTCGGACATGCGGGGGTGGCGGTGGACGCGGCGGCGTTCCACCTGCTAGCGGACGCGTGGCTCGCTCCGCAGGGAGCATTTCTCGGGGCCTGGCACCAGTTTCCGAGAAACGATCATCTCGACGCCGGCCCGTTGCTCGACGCGGACTGGGTCGCCGTCTCGCACGAGCATCTTGATCATTTCGATCCGTGGGTGCTGGACCGGCTTCCGGCGCGGACCAGAATCCTCATTCCGCGCTATCCGGGTCCGGCCTTCAGGGAACGGATGACGGCGGCCGCCGGCGGCCGCCAGGTAATCGAGTTGACGGCGTGGGAGAAATTCCCGCTCGACAACCGGGGCTCCTGGATCACGGCGATTCCGGAACTCTCGCCGATGTGCCATGACGCTGCCTTTCTCATCTTCGCCGACGGCCGCGCGGTCCTGCACGGCAACGACGCCAGGCTCACCGCCGCGCAGGCGCGCCGCGCCAAGCATCTGGCGGGCGGCCGGCTCGACCTGATGGCCGTGCAGACGTCCGGGGCGTCCTGGCATCCGATCTGCTACCGGTACCCGGCCGCGGAGATGGCGAGGATCTCCATGGACAAGCGGGTGGCCAAGCTCCGTTCGGTGCAGCGGCTCGTCCGGCAGACCGCGCCGGAGCTGGCCGTCCCGTTCGCCGGGCCGCCCTGCTTCCTCGACGAGGAGGTCGACCACCTCAACTGGGTGCTCGGCCAGAAGGACGGCGCGTTCTGCGACGCCGAGATGGCCACGGAATGGCTGCGCGAGCACCTGCCGGGCCAGCGCTGGGACTACTTCAAGCCCGGCGACGCCGTCGACCTCGACACCGGGGAGATCACCCGCGACCCCGTCTCAGCGGAGTTCTCCTTCGCCGACGCCGACCGGGCCGACTACCTCAAGCGGTACGCCGCCGACCGCGCCGCCCCGATCGCCGAGGTCTTGGCGGCGCACCCCGAGCCGGGCCCCGGCCTGTACGACCGGTTCGCCGCGCACCTGCAGTACCTGGGCGGGCTCAGCGACTACTTCCTCCGCCAGATCGCCATGATCGTCCAGTTCGAGATCACCGGCCCGCACGGCGGGGTCTGGAACGTGGACCTGTCCCCGGACGGTGTCACGGTCGCGCCGGCGTCCCCGGACGTCCGCCCGCACTACCGGATCACCACCGCCGGACGCTGGCTCGACGGCGTCCTCGCGGGCCGGATGGCGTGGGAGGACCTGCTCATCTCCTTCCGCCTCAGCCTCTACCGCGACCCGGACGTCTACAACGACCACCTCGTCGGCCTCCTCAAACACGCCAACGCGCCCGCCCTCCAGGCGGTCGAGGAGTACGAGACCGGACGCGACGAGTCCGAGCGGTTCACCGTCTCCTGCGACGGCGCCCGCTACGACATCCCCCGGTACTGCCCGCACGCCGGTGAGGACCTGTCGGTCGGCGCGGTCGTCCGCGACGGCCAGATCCACTGCCTCGCGCACAACTTCGCCTTCGATCTCGCGACCGGCGAATGCGTCAACGCGAGGGCGGCGAACCTGACGAGCCGAAAGGTGACCTGAATCACGGGCCCGCGCCATTCCTCCGCGGTCGGGTACGGCCTGTCTGACATGCGGTTTTACGTGGTTGCGTGTTAGATTTCGTACTTGCTTGTCTGGGGGGAATGAAGAGTGGGCGGTTTGACCCGCAAGAGGCTCGGCCTGCTGGCCGTCGCGTTCGTTCTTGCCATCGGTCTGATGGAGGTCCTTGCGTTGAAGCTCGGATCGTACGATTTCCCGGTCCAGTCGGAGCGCGGCCATCCGGCCGTGGCCGACAAGCCGGGCGAGAATTAGCCACTGAACGGCGGTCGCCGTTCGGTGACCGCCGTTCAGCGGTTGCGGTTCAGCGGGTGCGGGTGCGGTTCAGCGGCCCCTGTTGCGGGCCTTGAGGATGCTCTGCAGGTCGGGGTGCTCGCCGCCGGTGGCGTCGGCGAGGGTGGGGCAGGCCCACTCGTCCTGGCGGCCCCAGGAGTAGGAGATCTCCAGCGGCGGACGCGGCGCGAGCCGGTCCCAGCGGGCGAGGATCTCGCGGAACTGCTCCTGCGTCGGCAGCCAGTACTGCTTGTCGCCCTTCGAGCAGCTCTGCCCGAACGCCTGCAGGACGGGCGCGAGCTTGGCGCGGGGGATGCCGGCGGCGTCCGCCATCCGGACCATCCGGTCGATCGCGCCGATGTCGCAGCGCTCGCGCGCCTTCGACGACCCCTTGCAGGGGTAGGGGTCCAGGCCGTACAGGTCGACGCCGACGCGCCGCGGGGCGAGCGGCGCCATCGGCCAGTCGGTCAGCGAGACGAACGAGACCTGGCCGGGCGCGTGCCGTTCGATGTAGTCGGCGCGGCGGCGGATCTCCGCCGCGATCCCGGGGCACTCGCCGGGGTTCGGCTCGTCCGACAGGTACCACCCGAACACGCGCCGGTCGCGGCCGAGCCGGTCGACGGCCCGCTTGAACGACTCGAAGTCGAGGACGAAGTCGTCGCAGACGAAGTTGCCGACCCACAGCAGCGCCCGCATGCCGGACGGGACGCCGTCGACCAGCGCGGGGTCGGCCTTGACGTCCACCAGGTCGTAGCCGAGTTCCTTGAGCCGCGGATAGTCGGACGGCTCGGTGTTCAGCGCGATCCGGCGGGTCCCGCCGGGCCCGGTCCCGGACGGGCCGGGTGAGGCGAGCGGCCCGTCGTAGGGCTTGAAGTCGGACGTCCTGTCGCCCATGTAGAGGACGAAGCCGATCAGGGCTAACACCACGGCCGCGACGGCCGAGACCTTGTACGGGACTCCCCGGATGTCCATGGCTTGCTCTCCCCGAAAACGTCGGTCAGGCTGCGGAACCGGGCTCCTCGGCGGCGGCGCGGGGCGCCTCGGCGGCGGTGGTGGCGCGGGGCGCTTCGGCGGCGGTGGTGGCGGTGACCCGCGGCGCGTTCGCCGTCCCCCGCGGTGGGATGTGCTGGGCGTCCTTGAGCGGCGGCAGCGTGAAGCCGAGGATGTGCCTCACGGTGTCCAGGAGCGCGCCGAACGTGGCGCGCAGCGACGGGTCGCGCAGGTAGACGGCGTCGACCGCGACCCGCGCCGGGACGATCCGCCCGATGTAGCTGACGAGGTCGACCTCCTCGTCCGGGCCGAGGACGTCGAAGTCCCTCAACCGCACCTCCGACACCCCGGTCAGCCCCGGCCGGTGGTCGAAGACCCAGCGGCTGTCCGCGTCGTAGTGGACGGCGAGGTCATAGGTCTCGGGCCGCGGCCCGACGAGCGTCATCTGGCCGCGCAGCACGTTCACCAGCTGCGGCAGCTCGTCCAGCGACCACTGCCGCAGCAGCTTGCCGACCTTCGTCAGGCGCGGGTCGCAGTTGGCGGTGACGGTGAGCCCGCCGACGCCCTGCCGCATCGTCCGGAACTTGTACATGACGAACGGCCGCCCGCCCTGCCCGACCCGCGTCTGCCGGAACACGCCTGGCCCGCGGCTGGTCAGCCGGACCAGCGTGTAGATGATCAGCAGCGGGATGCTGAGGAACAGCAGCCCGGTGACCGCGCCCGCGACGTCCAGGACGCGCCGGGCCGTGGACGGCGCGACCCCGTCGCACGGGTCGATCGGACGGCTCACGAGCGCGAATTGATCCTCGGGCATGGTCACCCCTTGCCTTCGAGCGAGGTGTCTTTCAGGGACGTGTTCTTCACCTGATGGTTCTTCACCTGATGGTTCTTCACCTGCTGGTTCTTCACGTGCTGGAACCAGACCAGCAGCGCGGCCGTGGTGGCGACGAAGGACAGCGACGTGGCGACCGCCGCGCCGGTCGCGCCGTGCGCCGGGATCAGCACCGCGCCGAGGACGACGACGACCACGAGGCCGATGCCCTGCCCGGTGGACGCGGCGCCGGGCCGTCCGACCCCGTACAGGTAGGCCATGATCAGTCCGGTGACCCCGAACGTGATCACCCCGGCGAGGCGGATGTAGGTGGGCACGACGGCGTCGTCGAACACGTCCCCGAAGACCCAGGGGAGCGCCGTCCCGGCGAGCAGCGCGAGCGGCAGCGCGGCGAGCGCCGACACGCCGAGCGCCGGGAGGATCAGGCGGGACGTCCGTTTCGTCGCGGTCTTCCGGTCCTCCTTGGCGAAGTCGGGATAGAGGACGTAGTTGACCGCGAGCCCCGGCAGCTGCACCAGCTCGGCGAACTTGCTGGCGACCGTGTAGACGCCGAGGACCTTCGGTCCGGCGAGCGCGCCGAGCAGCGCCATGTCGAACCGGAGTTGCAGCAGGTCGATGAGCTGGCCGAGGTAGCCGCGGAACCCGTATCCGGTGATCTTGCGGCCGAGTGCGCGGTCGGGCCGTCCCCACCCGGCGAAGAACCCGCGCCGGGCGAGCCGCCGGACGATCCACGCGGCGGCGGCGATGTCGGCGAGCACCAGCCCCGCGATCAGCGCGCCGGGCCCGTACCAGCCGGTCAGCAGGACGAGGTAGATCGGCAGGAACACGAACTCCTCGACGGCGATGGCGAGGCTCGCGCCGGGCTGGTCGTCGGTCCCCTGGAGCAGCCCCTTGCCGACCGACACGAAGCCCTGCGTGAAGGACGGCACGGCCGCCGCGAGCGTGACCCAGATCCCGAACGACTTGAAGAACACGAGGAAGAACAGCGGGCTGAGCCCCAGCCAGGCGAAGGCGGAGACGGTGGCGCCGATCACCGTCAGCCAGGCGAGCGTGGGCCGCACGCGGCGCTGGTCGAAGTCCTTGCGGGCGAGGAAGAACGGCGCGGCGGCGGGCAACCCGCCGTTGCACAGATGGCACAACAGCCCCGGCAGGACCCGGACGAGCGTGAACGCGCCGACGAGCTCGGGCCCGCCGATCCGCGCCACCATGATCGTCGCGATGCCGAGCGAGGCGAGCGCCCCGATCCGTCCCGCCATGTTCCCCGCCACCAACGCGACCAGCCGCCGCCGCAGCCGCGCCGCACCGTCGGACGGCGGCGGCGGCGGACGCTCTTCCTCAACGGGCGGTGGAACGAACGTCGTCGGCCGCCTCGTCTTGGACGCGGGCGGCGTCGCCGTGACTAACGCACTGGCAGGCGCGGGAACGGCGTCGCGGCGGCCGAAGAGATGCAGTGCGGCTATCAACCCGAAGACAGCCCAGCCGTGCCGGTAATGCAGCGTCTCGTAGAAAAGGCCGGAGACGAGGAAGACGGCGACGAGTGCGCCGAACAGTTCCGGGTGGGGGACGAGCCGTGCGTATTCGCTGGTCAGAGCGTTGCGGCGGGCGATGCGGACGCACTGCATCAGCAGCACGAACACCAGGACGATCAGCGCCACGCCACCGAGGAAGCCGCGTTCCAGAACGGCGGCGACATAGTCGTTGTGCGCCTCACGGACGTAGGTCTCCTGCCGCACCCGCATCTCCGCCTCGGTCTGCCCGGCGCCGATGCCCCACGGGTGGGTCTGCTCCTCGATCATGTCGATCGTGGTGGCGAGGACGGTGCTGCGCGAGTTGGTGCTCTCCCCGGTCGTGCGGCCGATGGAGTCGCGCAGGATCGGAGACGCCTCACTGGCGCGATCCAGAAATGGCTGCACGTCGACCTGCGAGACGACGGCGACGCCGCCGCCCCCGAGGAACACCGCCAGCGACGCGACGGCGATCGCGTGGTGGGCCCGGCCCTCGCGGAACAGCCGGAACAGGTAGCCGAGCAGGAGCGCGACGACGAGCGCGAGCAGCCCGCCGTTGGAGCCGGTCAGGATCTCGGCGGCCAGCAGGACGCCGCAGATCGTCCATCGCCGCCAGGCCGTCGCGGGGAAGCGGGTCGCGCGGGCGATGAAGAAGACGCAGATGAACCAGTTGGACGCGTAGTTCGCGTCCCCGAAGGTGAACATCGCGCGTTCGCCGTCGACCTGTTTGCCCGACAGCGCGTCCAGGCCCAGCACGAAGCCGGTGATCATGACGAGGGCGTAGCACGTGCCGATCCAGACGAACGCGCGGAGGGCGACCTTCAGATGTCCGGGGTCGCGGCCGAGGTTGGCGATGCCGACCGCCCACATCAGCACGAACAGATCCTTGACGAGGGTGAGCGCGCCCGCGTCGTTGACGATGGCGGCGATCCCGCCCGCGATGATCGTCAGGAGGGTGGGGATGAGGAACGGCCACCGGATCGGCAGCTTCCGGGTGCCCGCCCACATCAGCATCGTCGCGGTGACGGCGACGAGCGCGAGATCGGGCAGCCCGGTGTTGCCCGGCCCCGGCGCGAGCCCGGCGGGCATCAGCATCGGCAGCGACGCGATGCCCACGACGAGCACGACCGACGTCGCCCGCACCCGCCGCTTGAGCGGCGGCGGCGCGGCGTCCTTGGCCGGTGCCAGTGCCAGTGCCGGTGCCGGTGCCCGTGCCGGGGAGTCGATGGTCGCGGTCATGGGCGTTGCGAGCTCCCCCGGTAGGTCTCGTCCAGGACGGTCCCGAGGTGCGCGGGCGAGAACCAGTCGCCGACGCGTTCGCGTGCCCGCTCCGCCATCCGCGCCGCGGTGGACGGATCGTCCAGCAGCGCCGTGATCGCCCCCGCGAGACCCTCCGCGTCCTCGGGACGGACGAGCATCCCCGTCTCACCGGCGAGCACCAGGTCCTGGTTGGACGGGACGGCCGTCGCGACCAGCGGGATTCCGGCGCCGATCGCCTCGACCAGTACGCACGGCAGGCCCTCCCACCGGCTCGCCATCGCCATCACGTCGAACGCGGGCAGCACGTCGGCGACGTCGTCGCGGTGCCCGAGCCAGCGCATCCGGTCCTCGATGCCGAGCTTGGCGGTGAGGCGCTCCAGCTCGTCGGCCATCGGGCCGCCGCCGACCCACAGGCCGAACACGTCGCCCGGCAGCCGGGCGAGGGCCTTGGCGAAGATCTCCGGGCCCTTCTGGAACGTCAGCCGCCCGATCGACCCGACGACCTTCACACCGAGCGGAAGGTCGAGCCGGCGGCGGGCCTGCGCGCGGGTCCCGGGCGCGGACGCGTAGGCGTCGACGTCGACGGCGGGCCACGACAGCCGCACCCGTTCCGGCGTGGTCAGTCCGAGGCGCAGCGCGGCCGTCACCGTCTCCGAGCCGATCGCCAGGAACGCGTCGGTGCGCTTCGACGCGATCCGTTCGAGCTGGATATACACGCGTCGCCGCGCCCACGACTGGAACTCGTTGAACGGGAACCCGTGCCAGGTGTGCACGATCCGCGGGACCCCGGCGCGGGCGGCGGCGACGCGTCCGATCACGCCGCCCTTCGCGCTGTGGGTGTGGACGACGTCGAAACGCCCCGCCGCGAGCACGCGCGTCAGCGTCCGCAGCGCGGCCAGGTCCTCGCGCGGCGAGATCTGCGGCACCAGCGGCCCGACCTGCACGATCTCCATCCCGGCCGCGTGCGCGCGCGGGGTGAAGTCGCCCGCGGCCGCATACGCGACGGCGTCGTCCCCGTACCGGACGCCGTCATCGCCCGCTTCGCCGCTCCCCGAGGCCTTGCTGTCGATTCCGACGCCGCCGGTGATGATCGCGCGCTCGTACTCGCCGTCGGGCAGCGCCAGCGCGCCGTTCAGCGCGACCTGTCCCGCGCCGCCGTTGAAACGGGTGATCACCGTGGCGACTCTGAGCTTCCTGGCTGAACTCACGGGCACACCTCACAGGGCGGGGAGGGTCGGTTCGGGACGCCTGACCGGGCGGTATTCGGGCAGCATCCGGCGCAGCAGGACGCGCACCGCGTCGGCGTCACCGGCGGCGGCCGCCGTCTGGAGCTCGTCGAGCAGTTGCGGGAGCCCGGCGGGCGGCGCGGCCGGACGGGTCGCCCAGATCTTCGGATGCGCGGTCCTGATCCGGCGCTCGGAGTCGGCGAACGCCTGCTCGGCGAGCTTCTCGCCCGGCCCGAGCCCGCTGAACCTGATCGTCACCTCCGGCAGCCGCAGCTGCTGCGCGTACCGGTGGACGAGGTCGATCACCGGCACGGGCCGGCCCATGTCGAGGACGAAGGTCTCGGCCTCCTCCGCCATCGCCGCCGCCTCGATCAGCAGCCCGGCCGCCTCCGCCACCGTCAGGAAGTGGTGCGCCACCTCCGGATGGGTGATCGTGACGACCTCGCCGGACGCGATCCGGTCGGCGAGCAGGCTCAGCAGCGGCCCGGTCTCGCCGATGACATGGCCGACCCGGACGGCCGCGAAGCACGTCGGGCCGCCGGTCGCCGTCCGCAGC
>JBOHBY010000451.1:0-5462 GCA_050698635.1 Spirillospora sp. | reverse complement strand
CCGGCTGGACGACCGCTTCCGGCTCCTCAACGCGGGCAGCCGCACCGCCCTGCCCCGCCACCGGACGCTGCGCGCCACCGTCGAATGGAGCTGGGACCTCCTCGACGACCCCGAACGCACCCTGTGGCGCCGCCTCGCCACCTTCCCCGGCGGCGCCACAGTCGAAAGCGCCGAGGCCGTCTGCACAGCCCCTGACCTCGAACGCGCCGACATCCAGGACCTCCTCGCCGCCCTGGTCGACAAGTCGCTCCTGACCGTCACCGGCAAGGACCCCCGCTACCGGATGCTCGACACGATCCGCGCCTACGGCCTGGAACGCCTCGCCGAATCCGGCGAGGAGGACACGACCAGGCGCGCACACGCCGAGTACTTCGCCGGGCTCGCCGAGGAGGCCGAGCCGCACCTGAACCGCGCCGACCAGCTCATCTGGCTACGCCGCCTGTCCGCCGAGCACGACAACACGTCCGCCGCGCTGCGCTGGGCGATCTCCACCGAGGACGCGCCACTCGCGCTGCGGTTCTGCGCCGCGCTCGGCTGGTACTGGTTCCTCAACGGACGGCTCGGCGAAGTCACCGACAGCCTCGCGGAGATCCTCACGCTGCCGGGCGTCCCCGACGACCAGACCACCGCCCGCGCCCTCGCGCTCGGTGCCGTGATCGCGCTCGACGACCCGCACGACCGTGAACGGGCCACGTCCTGGCTCCCCAGGATCCGGGAGATCTGCTCCCGGTCCGACCGCGCGGCCCTGCACCCGGTGCTCCGCCTGACGCTGGAGACCCTCCGCATGTACGAGGCCGGGTGGGAGAGCGCGTCCACCATGGCCCTCGACATCCTCCTGGACGACCCCGACCCGTGGGTCCGCGGCCTGGGCCATTTCATCCGCGGTCAGATCGCCCACAACTTCGGCCGCGTCGACGAGATCGACGCCGACTTCGCCGCCGCCCTCGCCGCGTTCCGCGAGTTCGGCGACCGGTGGGGCATGTCGTTCACCCTCGCCGCGCAGGCCGAGATCCTCGGCCGCCACGGCGACCACCACGGCTCCGTCGCCCGCTACGAGGAGGCGCTGCGCCTGGACGCCGAACTCGGCGGCGGGACCACCGGCATCCTGCACGTCCGCATGAAACTCGCCAACGAACTGGACCTCATCGGCGACCGGCACCGCGCCGAGGCCCTGCTCCACACCGCCCTCCGCGACCCCGGCGGACCGGAGGAGGAGGCCGCGCTGCATTACCAGCTCGGCGAGTTCGCCCGCCGCTCCGGCGACACCGCCGAGGCCCTACGCCGCCTGACCCGCGCCGACCACCTCACCGAGAACCTCCCCGGACAGTTCAGGGTCATGGTCCTGTGCGCCCGCGCCCGCCTAGACATCGCAACGAACACCACCGACGACGCCACCACCCGCCTGGACGAAGCACTGCAAGGCGCCCTCAAGGCACACGACCACCCGATCATCGCCCACGTCCTGACCGCCCAGGCCGAACTAGCCAGAACCCAAGGCACCCCAGAACGAGCCGCCGAACTCCTGGGCACCGCCGACGCCCTGAGAGGCACCCGCGACCATTCACTCCCAGACGCCCTTGCCACAGAATCCGCCACCCGAAAAGCCCTGGGCGAAGAACTCTTCACCACCACCTACACCAAAGCCCGAACCCGCCCCCCGACCACACTCCTAACCGACCTCCAGGACGAGCCACCAAAACGTCCGTGGGCTTGAACCCGACCCGCGCCCACCGTGCCTAACGGGGGTTCCAGGGGGGTCGCCCCCCTGGGTTGACACAGCCCCCTGGGAGATCACGCGCGCTTCTTGAATGCCTGGAGCGAGAGTGGGGCGAAGACCAGGGAGATTCCGACGCCCCAGGCCAGCGCGATCAAGGAGTGTTCGAGGGCGGGGCCGCCGATGAGCAGGCCGCGCATCGCTTCCACCAGGTGCGTCACCGGGCTGTTGTTCATCACCGAGGCCACGGGGCCGGGAATGCCCTCGGTCGACCTGATGAACGCGGTGCTCAGGAAGCTCAGCGGGAAGATCACCACGAAGCCGAAGATCTGCACCTTCTCCGGCTCGTTGACCTTCATCGCGATGTAGACCGACGTCCAGGAGAACAGGATCGCGAAGGTCAGCAGGAGGACGAACGCCGTCAGCAGCGCGAAGACGTTCGTCTCGATGCGGAAACCGATCGCGAAGCCGACGGCGAGCAGGATCATCATTGACCACGCCTGCTTGGCGGTGTCGGCGATGATCCGTCCGGCGAGCGGGGCGCTGCGCGAGATCGGCAGGCTCCGGAACCGGTCGAAGACGCCCTTGGTGATGTCGGTGTTCAGGCCGAAGCCGGTGCTCATCCCGGCGAACAGGGCGTTCTGCGCGATGATGCCGGGGATCACGATCGGCAGGTACGCGTCGACGCTGCCCTCCATCGCGGGGCCGAACACGTACGCGAACAGCAGCACGAACATGATGGGCTGGATGGACAGGTCGAGCAGTTCCATCGGGTTGTGCTTGATCTGGACCAGATTGCGCCAGGCCAGGGTCATCGTGTTGCGCAGGGCGGTGCCGGGTGCGACCCGCTTGGACAGATCCTGCGGCGCGAACGTCGCGGTGGTCATGCGGACGCCCCTTCCTTGTCTGCGGGCTGCTTCTTGGCGGACTGGGCGAGCTCGTCGGCCTCGGCGTCGATGTCGTCGGTGTGGTGGCCGGTGAGGGCGAAGAACACCTCGTCCAGGCTGGACTTGCGCAGCGACAGCTCGCCTACGGCGACCCCGGCGTCGTCGAGGCGGCGGACGACGGCGGGCATCAGCTGCGGGTCGGTGATCGGTGTGCTGATCAGCCCGTCGCGGACCTCGGGGACGGCCTCGGCCAGCTCACCGACGATCCTGGCGACGGTGTCCTGGTCGGGCGCGTTGACCGGGCGTACCTCCAACACCTGGCCGCCGACCTGCGACTTCAGCACGTCGGACGTGCCGTGCGCGATGGCCTGGCCGCGGTCGATGACGATGATGTCGTCGGCGAGCTGGTCGGCCTCCTCCAGGTACTGGGTGGTCAGCAGGACGGTGACGCCGTCGGCGGTGAGGCCGCGGACGATGTCCCACAGGCCGTTGCGGCTGCGCGGGTCGAGGCCTGTGGTCGGCTCGTCGAGAAAGAGGATCTGCGGACGTCCGACCAGGCTCGCCGCGAGGTCGAGGCGGCGGCGCATCCCGCCCGAGTAGGTCTTGGCGGCGCGTTCGGCGGCGTCGGTGAGCTGGAAGCGTTCCAGCAGCTCGGCGGCCCGCGCCTTGGACGCGCGGCGCGGTATGCCGAGCAGGCGGCCGATCAGGACGAGGTTCTCGGTGCCGGTGAGCATCTCGTCGACCCCGGCGTACTGCCCGGTCAGGCCGATGAGCTGCCGCACCTTGTGCGCGTCCTTGACCACGTCGTACCCGCCGACACTGGCGCTGCCGGCGGTCGGGTCGATCAGCGTGGCGAGGATCCGGGTCATGGTGGTCTTCCCGGCGCCGTTCGGCCCCAGCACGCCGAGGACGGTGCCGGCCTCGGCGGTGAGAGAGACGCCCGCCAGCGCCTGGGTCTCACCGAACCGCTTCTCCAGGCCTTCGGCCTGGATCGCGTACGTCATGTGATCTCCTAGGTGTGTTGGTTCGCCGGACGTCGTCGCCCCGCATGAGGGGGAACAAGCCAAAGTATGCGGTGTCCGGGGTGGTGCGCATTCGATTTTCCGCCGCCCCTGCCCAGCTCAGCCGACGGCGCGAGAACCGTCCACAACATCGCATGGGCCACTGACAAAACGCTGACGGGCCTGCGATTGTGCCCGGGATCGGGCGGTTCACGCTCGGTGGAATCAACGGGAGGGTGCCTCCGGCGTTCTAAACTCGCAGTGTGACGTCGGTGCGGCGCAGTCACCAGAAGAACGGCGGGGGGCCGCACCCGCCGCGTTTGCGGCCGCCCGAACACCGTGTGTCACGCCGCGCGGTCGCGCACTGGGCGATCGAGTATCTGCTTCTGTGGGGCTTCGCGTTCGGGCTAGCGCTGGGCGTGGCCGCGTGGGTCCCCGACGCGGGCTGGGACGGGATGCCGGGCTGGCTGTCGGGACGGATCGGCTGGCTGCCCTACGTCGTGGGCACGGTGGGGCTGCTGATGGTGACGGTCGCGCCCGTCTGGCGTTACCGCGTCCACCGGTGGGAGGTCAGCGCCGACGTCGTCTACACGCGGACGGGCTGGTTCAGCCGCGAATGGCTGCTGGTGCCGGTCGGGCGGATCCAGACCGTCGACACCGAGCAGGGCTGGCTGGAGCGGGTGCTCGGACTCGCCACGATCGAGGTGAACACGGCGTCGCACACCGGGTCGTCGGAGGTCTCGGGCCTTCCGGTGGACGTGGCGACCCGCCTGGCCGAAGACCTCGCGCACCGCGCGCACGACCTCCGCGACGACGCGACGTGAACCTCCGAGACGGCGACCACGTCCCACCGGCCGTCCCACCGGCCGTCCCACCGCCCGTCCCGTCCGCGTCGACCACCCCGCCCGCTCCGCCCGTCTCGCCCGCGTCGAACGGGACGCGCCCGCAGGAGAACGGCGGCCAGGGGCAGCGGCTGCATCCGCTCACCTTCGTCGTCGGGGCGGTCCGGGAGCTCATCGCCCTGCTCGCCGCCGGCGCGACGGGGCTCCTCGTCGGCGGGCTGTCCACGGCGTTCTACTTCACCCTCGTCGGGCTGGCCTTCGGGCTTGTGTTCCACATCGCGAGCTGGGTGACGTTCACCTATGTCCTGTACGACGACCGCATCGAGCTCCGGCGGGCGCTCATTGGACGGTCGGTCAAGAGCATCCCGCGCGACCGGATCCGGGGCGTGGACATCAGCGCGTCCCTTCCACACCGGCTGCTCGGGCTGGCGGTCGTCCACATCGACGCGGGCGCGGACGGCGGCGAGGGCTCCCTGAACGCCGTCTCCCGGCAGGAGGCCGAACGGCTCCGCGAGATCCTGCTGGCCAGGGACGCGCCCGCGCCGCCGCGCCGCGTCCTCGCCCGGATGCGCCGCCGCTGGTACCTGTACGCGCCGCTCAGCGGCGCCTACCTGCTGACGCCCTTCGCGCTGGCCGGGAGCCTCCTCGGCACCGTCTACAACCTCGGCGACGACCTCGGCCTCATCACCCGCGAACGGGTGGAGAACTTCGGTCACGACGTGGTGGGTCTTCCCACCGCGTTCGTCGTCGCGCTGGCGATCCTCGCGCTGATCGCGATGCCGGTCATGTCGGTGATCGCCTTCACGCTGTTCAACTGGGACTTCACCGTCCACGAGCGGGAGGGGTCGGTCGTCGCCGAGCGCGGCCTGCTCACCCGCCGCAGTGTCTCGCTGGAGCGCCGCCGCCTGCGCGGCATCGAGCTCGCCGACAACCCGTTCGAGCGGATGGCCGGGGTGACCCGGCTCGGCGCGCTGATCACCGGTCTCGGCGTTGTCTTAAATAGAGGCCGGCTCCTTCG
>JBOHBY010000450.1:0-6399 GCA_050698635.1 Spirillospora sp. | reverse complement strand
ACGTCGTCCGCCGGGACGACTCGCACGAAGCCGCGCTCCCCGGTCGGAAGGTACCTGGCGGGCTCCCCTTGACCGACTCCCGGTCCGGGGCGCGTCAGTCCCAGATAAGTCGTGGACCCGCTGATCGCCGCCAGCGGACCGCCTGACGCGCGGTTTAGGATCGGCAGCATCTCGAGGGCGCAGGTCGAGCTCCACGGCCCCGCGACCACGATCACGCTGCGGTTCCTCGAGAAGGCGTGCGCGTTGCGGCGGCACTTCTCCGGATCGGAGTCGTCGCTCGAAGCGGCGGTCGTCTCGTCGCATAGCTGCAGCCCGACGCTGTAATCCCCGGCGCGCCAGTCCCGCTCCGCAAGCACGAGCTTAAGCGCCTGCGAGATCTGCACGCCGTGGTCGATGAACTGCCCCTGCAGCACGCTGCTCGCTGCGATCAGGAGGTCCGGGCGACCCGTCCCGCCATACGCGATCGGCGAGCAACCCGAAGCCTCCACGGGACGCGCCAGCGGAACGTCGGGCGCCTGCCCTCCGTCGTCCCCACCGCATGCCGGCAGCATCATCGCCACCACCGCGGTCAGGATGGGCGCTATCCCCCTCATTTTCGAGCGAGCAGATCGGCCGGCGGCGTGATCGCCGTCTCGAAGCGCAGGCGACCGTCCTCGATGCGGTAGACGGCGATCGTGTTCAGCGTCGTGTCCCCGTAGCGGTCGATCTCGAAGTCGCCGACGTACCCACCCTCGACGCGGGCGTCGAAGAGGTTCTCCAGCACCTCTGCGCGCGTGCCATTGGAGTCCGCGATCGCGTCCAGCATCATGTTCGTGGCCTGTGCCGTGTGCACCGAGAAGCAGCACGGGCGCGCTCCGAAGCGCTCCTCGAAACGCTCGGCGAGTCGTGCCCGTCCGGCGGGAGCTCGCCGGTCGGAAGCACGGCGATCATCGGCGTGAAGTCCTCCGCCGCCGCGCCCGCGCCCTCGATGATCGGAGCGAGCTGGTTGAAGCCGTCCGGACCGATGAGCTCCACGTCTGGTCCGAGGGTCTCGCGGAGATCCTTGATCAGCTGCGGTCCGTTGCTGAACACGTAACCGCCCAGATAGACCGCATCGGCCCCGGAGGCCCGCACCCGCCCCGCCAGCCCGCGGTACCCGCTCGCCTCCGGATCCCATTGCGCCCGCCCGACCATGTCCAGCCCCAGACGCTCGGCTGCCAGGCCGAACGCCTCGGCCACGGCGAACCCGTAGGGATCGTTGTCGTCGAGGACGAAGACGCTTTGTGCGCCCTGGCGCTCGGCGAAGAGGGCGCCCGCCGCGCCCATCGTGTCGTCGGGCGGCGCGAGGCGCAGAAGGCTGCGCTGCCCGGTGGGGAAGTAGCGCTCCGGCTCGCCGCGCTCCACGCCGGGACCGTCGCGCGTGAGTCCGAGGTAGGTCGGTCCGGCCACCGTCTGCGCCAGCGGCCCGCCTGGGGCGCGGTTGAGGATCGGGGTCATCTCCCGCGAGCAGGTCGAGAACAGCGGGCCGTGGACGACGATCACGCTGCGGTTGCGCGCGAAGGCTCGCGCGTTCCCCGTGCACTTCTCCGGGCTCGACGCGTCGCCCGAAGCCGTGGTCTCGCCGCAGATCTGCAGCCCCACCGTGTAGTCCCCCGCGCGCCAGTCACGCTCGCCGAGCACCATCTTCATGGCCTGGGAGATCTGCACGCCGTGGTCGGTGAACTGCCCTTGAAGCACCGTGCTGGTGGCGATCAGGAAGTCCGGGCGGCCCTCCCCCCCGTACGTCACCGGCGAGCAGCCGGACGACTGCACGGGAGTGGCCGGCGAAATCTCCGCCTCCCGCTCCTCGCCCTCGCCGCATGCCACCCCAGCAATGGCCGCGGCGATCGCCAGCGCACCGATCAGCGCCGCTCGCATCACCCGGCGCCTCCCGGCAGCTTCTGGTCGAAGGCGGTGGTCGTGACCCACACGTTGGCGCCGGCCGCCGCCACCCGCTCGAGCGACTCGCCGACCCGGATCTCCCTCGCGCCGCCCGCTCCGGCCTGGATCCGCGCAATCGACCCGTCGCCGTTGCTCACCCACGCCGTGCTTCCGCCCGCGGCAATGTCCGTGGGCACACGATCGACCCCGATCGGGATCGTCGTGACCACGCCCAGCGTCCGCGGATCGATCTGCGTGACGGTCGCCGTGTTGCCGTTCAGGACCCAGACGGCGCGCGACGTGACGGCAACCGCCACCGGGAACGGCGCCTCCGCCCCGGGGCGGGCGGCGATCGAGACCGTATCCGTCACGCTGCCGTCGCCCGCGTCCACCCGCAGCACGCTTGCGGACCGCGAGCTGAGGGCCCACACCGCACCGCCGCCGGCGGCGACGGCCTCGACCCGCCGGCCGACCCGCAGCGCCGCCGTCTCGCCGGTGTCGGCATCGATCCGGACGAGGCGCTCCGATCCGTTCGCCAGCCAGACAGCCCCGCCGCCGACCGCGAGCGAGGCGCGTGGCGCCTGCAGGCGACCGGACGGCTGCGCAGCCTCGCGAGAGGGCGCCACGCGGAACCGCTGCGTCACCCGCTCGTAGCCCGCCTCGATCCGGGATACGACCCCGCGCCCGCCGTCCGCGATCCACACCGACCCCTCGCCGACCGCGACGGCGTCCGCCCTCCCGGGCAGGGGGACGGTGCGCGAGATCGAGCGCGTCCGGGCGCTGACACCGGTCACGGACGTCGAGTCGACCGTCGCGACCCAAGCCGCGTCGCCCGCGGCGGCCACGTCGGTAGGGCGTCCGGGCAGCGGAGCGGCGAGGACGAGCTCGCTAGAGCTCACGTCCACGGCGCCGACCGAGTTGGTGGCGACGTCGAGCAGCGGGGCTCGCGGCCCGGAGGCGTCCTCGCCGAGGCTCCGGGTCAGGGCCAGCACGGCGGCGGCGCCCAGTAGTACGCCGCCGAGGACCAGCAACAGCGTTATGCGAGAGAGCCGCCGTCCGGCGAGCGGCCCGGCGAGGCCAAGGGCCTCCGCGGCGGCGTCGATCAGCTCGGCGCAGGTGTCGTAGCGCTCCTCCGGACCCTTGGCGAGCCCCTTGCGAAGTACCGGAGCCAGCCGCGGGTGGTCGGGCAGTGCGGCCGGCTCATCCTGCATGTGCGCCCACAGGGTCTCCGCCTCGGTGGCGCGCCGGAACGGCGGCGCGCCCGACAGGCACTCGTACAGCACGCAGCCGAGCGCGTAGCAGTCGGTCCGGCCGTCCACGCCCTCGCCCCGGATCTGCTCCGGCGCCAGGTAGTCGAGCGTCCCCACCACCCGCCCGGTGTCCGTCGACACGCCGCCCACCTGCTTGGTGATCCCGAAGTCGGTCAGGTAGGCATGCCCCGCCTCGTCCAGCAGCACGTTCCCCGGCTTGACGTCGCGGTGGACCAGGCCGCGCCGGTGCGCCGCGTCGAGGGCGTCGGCGACCTGGGCCAGCACCACCAGCGCCCGCTCCGGCGGCAGCGTGCCGTCGCGCTCGAGCACGCTCTTCAGGTCGCTGCCCTCCACGAAGCGCATCGACAGGTACAGCTGCCCCTCCCACTCGCCGGCCTCGTAGATCGGCACCACACCCGGGTGGTCGAGGGAGGCCGCCAGCCGCGGCTCGCGCAGGAAGCGGGCCCGGAAGCGCTCGTCCTGGGCCAGCTCCGGCGCGATCAGCTTGAGCGCGACGGGCCGCTCCAGCGACAGGTCGGTCGCTCGATAGACCACGCCCATACCGCCGCGCCCGACCAGCGAGTCCACTCGGTAGCCGGCGAAGCTCCTGCCGGGGGTGAACGCTGCCTTCATCCTGCGCTCCGACGAGTTCGAGTCCAGGCCGACCGTACCACGCTGCCAGGGGCCCGCGGACACGCGACGAGGGACGACGCCGGCGGCGCCGTCCCTCGTCCCAGCGTTGCGGTCAGCCGGCCGGCCTCAGTGGATCGCCACCCGGAAGCCCCGGCGGCGCTTGCGGCCAGAGATCAGCAGCGCCGATCCGGCGGCGATGCTGAACAGCGCCAGCATCCCTGCGGCGCCGATCCCGGCGTCGCCCCAGTCGAAGCCACCGGAGGGCAGCTCGCGGACCTCGACGACCGGCGCGGGGATCTGCACGGGCGGCAGGTTCCGTCCGGCGTCGACGGCGTCGGGCGACCCGTAGCTCCGCTCGAGCACGTACGGCCCGTTGTCCCGGTCGTACAGGCCGCGGTGCCCGGCGGCGTCCTCCGCGTCGGGCGAGCGCAGGTCCTGGGTCGGCTCCTGCAGCACGCCGGCCTCGCGGGCGGCGTCCTTGGCGTCGGGCGAGCGCAGGTCGTCATACGTCTGGGCGGACGCGGGCACCGCGCACACCGCCAGCAGGGCCGCGGTCGTGAGGATGGTGTTACGTCGAAGCATTGTGGCCTCCTGTTCGGCGGCCGCCCTGTGCGGCCGCGACGACGACCACCATCGAGGGTGCCGGTTGCGACGCGGGGTGGCGCCCGGTAGACGCCGGTAAACGCCCCGCCGACTACCTGCGGGCGAGCAGCTCGGCGGGAGGCGCGATCGCAGTCTCGAAGCGGAGACGCCCCTCCTCGATGCGGTAGACCCCGATCGCGGTCAGGGTTGTGTCCCCGTATCGGTCGATGTCGAAGTCGCCGAGGTAGCCCTCCTCCACGCGAGCGCCGAGCAGGTTCTCGGTCACCTGCGACCGGCTCCCGTCGGAGCCCTCGATGGCGTCCATGATCAGGGACGCGGTCTGGGCGGCCTGCACCGCGAAGCAGCACGGGGCGGACGAGTAGCGCTCCTCGAACTCGGCGGCGAGCTCCCGTCCCGTCGCGGGCAGCGCCTCGTTCGGCAGCGTGGGGATCGTCCACCTAAAGTCCTCGGCGGCGGGCCCGGCGCCCTCGACGATGAGGCCCGGGGTGGCGAAGCCGTCGGGCCCGACGATCAGGACGTCCGACCCGAGCGCGGCCCGAAGGTCCTCGATCAGCCGCACTCCGTTGTTGGAGACGTACCCGGCCAGGTACACGGCATCCGCTCCCGCAGCCCGAACCCGATCCGCAAGGGCACGGTAGCTCTGCGCGTGAGGGTCCCAGGCCTCCGTCCCGGCCACGCTCAACCCGCTCCGCTCCGCCGTCACGCGAAAGGACTCGGCGATACCGAAACCGTAGGGCTGGTCGTCGTTCAGCACGAACACGCGGCGGGCGCCCTGGCGCTTGGCGAAGAGGGCCCCGGCGGCCCCCTGCACGTCGTCCGCCGGGACGACTCGCACGAAGCCGCGCTCCCCGGTCGGAAGGTACCTGGCGGGCTCCCCTTGACCGACTCCCGGTCCGGGGCGCGTCAGTCCCAGATACGTCGTGGACCCGCTGATCGCCGCCAGCGGACCGCCGGACGCGCGGTTTAGGATCGGCAGCATCTCGAGGGCGCAGGTCGAGCTCCACGGCCCGGCGACCACGATCACGCTGCGGCTCCTCGAGAAGGCGTGCGCGTTGCGGCGGCACTTCTCCGGATCGGAGTCGTCGCTCGAAGCGGCGGTCGTCTCGTCGCAGAGCTGCAGCCCCACGCCGTACTCGCCCGCGCGCCAGCCCCGCTCCGCAAGCACGAGCTTGAGCGCCTGCGAGATCTGTACGCCGTGGTCGATGAACTGTCCTTGCAGCACGGTGCTCGCGGCGATGAGGAGGTCCGGGCGCCCCGTTCCGCCATACGCGATCGGCGAGCAACCCGAAGCCTCCACGGGACGCGCCGGCGGAACATCCGGCTCCTGCCCTCCGTCGTCCCCACCGCATGCCGGCAGCATCATCGCCACCACCGCGGTCAGGATCGGCGCTATCGCCCTCATTTTCGCGCGAGCAGATCGGCCGGCGGCGTGATCGCCGTCTCGAAGCGCAGGCGACCGTCCTCGATGCGGTAGACCCCGATCGTGTTCAGGGTTGTGTCCCCGTAGGCGTCGATCTCGAAGTCGCCGACGTACCCACCCTCGATGCTGGCATCGAACAGGTTCTCGAGCACCTGTGCGCGCGTGCCGTCGGACTCCGCGATCGCGTCCAGCATCATGTTCGTGGCCTGCGCCGTGTGGACCGAGAAGCAGCACGGGCGCGCTCCGAAGCGCTCCTCGAAGCGTGCTGCGAACTCCTGTCCGTCCTCGGGGAGCTCGCCGGTCGGCAGCACGGCGATCATCGGCGTGAAGCCCTCCGCCGCCTTGCCGGCGCCCTCGATGATCGGAGCGAGTTGGTTGAAGCCGTCCGGGCCGATGAGCTCCACGTCGGGTCCGAGCGTCTCGCGCAGGTCCTTGATCAGCTGTGGTCCGTTGCCGAACACATACCCGCCGAGGTAGACCGCGTCGGCCCCGGAGGCCCGCACACGCCCCGCCACGTCGCGGTACCCGCTCGCCCCTGCATCCCATTGCGCCCGCCCGGCGACGTCCAGCCCCAGACGCTCGGCCGCCAGGCCG
>JBOHBY010000449.1:0-5497 GCA_050698635.1 Spirillospora sp. | reverse complement strand
GCACCGCCGGGGCGCGCCCGGGAGCGCCGCCGCCTGATGGGACGGATGACGGCGGCTCGAAGTGGCCCGCAGAAAGTGTCCTAGAGGTTAGAAAAGCCTGTCCAGCTGTTTGGAAGAACATCTTGAGATAAGTTCGACGGGAAATGTCATCATTTCCCGCCGGGCTGACCGTTCGGCCATTTCGGCGGGGTTACGGAGCAGGTAGTAATGTCCCTCACCGTGTCACCGACCCTCGACGCGCTCCTGGACTGCCCGTCCGGGCTGCTCGACATGACCTTCGACCAGATGCGGACGCTGCTGGTCGTCCATGAGACGGGGTCCGCGCTGAGGGCCGCCCGTGTTCTGGGACGTGAGCAGTCCAGCGTTCAGAAGCAGCTCGACAGCCTTGACCGCAACAGCCAGACGCTGTGCGGTGAGGTGCTGACCGTCCGCCAGGGACGCGGCAAGGACTACCTGTTCACGCCGACGGGGGAGGCCACGGTCGAGCTGGCGCGGCTGACGTTCGAGAAATGGCTGGAGTCCATTCACTGGAGCCGGCGCCGCCTCGGCCGGATGCTGACCGTCGGCACCACCGAGTTCACGCTGCCGATCGTTTCGCGGGCCTGGGACCGTGTGTCGGAGGAGTTCCGGCAGCGGGAGGTGGAGTTCAAGGTCGCCCACGTCCGGACGAAGGAGCTGTGGTCGCGGCTGGAGACCAGGCAGGTCGATCTGATCTGCGGCAGCATCGTCAGCACTCCCGAGGGCGACCTCCGTCTGAAGGAATATGAGGTCATCGAGTACGCGCGGGGGCAGGCGCTGCTGCTGACCAATTTGCCGGAGGCCGAGCTGCCGAGCACCCCGGTCGAGACCAGCCGGCTCGGTGGAGTGCCCCTGGTGGTGCCGCCCGCCGGACTGGTGGCCGACCTGCTCGCCACCTGGTACGGGCCGAACTTCCGCGACCGCCTCACGGTGGTCGCCGACATCGACGACGTGCATTACGGGCTGTCGCTGCTGCGATCCGGGTTCGTCCGCGGGTGCATGATCGTCACCGGCTCGATCGGCCGCGGGATGGCCGCGCAGGACGATCCGGACGCCGTCCCGCTCCGCACGATCACGCTGGACGACGACCTGGAGCCCAAGGCGGAGCTCATGACCGGCGCCTTCGTCCGGCGAGCCGACCTCGAACGCTACGACGCCGGCCACCCCCTCAACCGCCTGTGGGCCGCGGTGAAAGAGGACGTCCGCACCTACACCCCCCTCGCCTAGCCCTGGGGCCGGGTGCGTCCCCGCCATCCTTGATGTTCTGGTCGCCGCGCTCACCGGTGGAGCATTGACGCCTACCTGGCCCGGTGGTCGAAGTGACCGCGGCCGCACCGTCCGAGGTGCATGGGCGACTTCGCTTCATTCGCGGAGCGTCGACGGCCACCTGACCCGGTGGTCAGAGTGTTCGCGCCCGTGTCAGTCGGGTGTGCGGAGGACTCTGATTCGTTCTCTCTTGGGTGGGGAACTCGGCCGGGGTCACGGGTTGTGCGGCCGGAGGCGCGCCCAGCGCCGGAGGCGCCCAGTGCCGGAGGTCGCACGACCCGACGAGCCGGGCGACCGCAGCGAAACGGTCACTGACCCGCACGGTCACGGCACACCTGCACCGTGGCGTGAGGATCGACCGGTGAGCAACGGGGTTCCAGGGGGTCGCCCCCCTGGGCAGACACAGCCCCCTGGGCAAACACAGTTACTTGATCTGGTTGTCTACAACGTCCAGGGAGGGGCGGGCGCCCAGGTGTTGCATGGCTCGGGCGGCTAGGCGGCAGCCGGCGGTGAGGGCGTCGGCGGGTTGTTTGCCGTCCAGCCAAGGTGGGAGGAAGCCGGCTACGAACGCGTCGCCCGCGCCGGTGCCGTCTGCGACCTTCTCGACGGGTTCGGCGGCCACGGTGACGGGTTCGGGGCGGCCGTTGGTGTACCAGAGCGCGCCGTCGGCGCCGGCCTTGATGACGACCTGCGGGTACCAGGCGGTGAGGACCTTGGCGGCCTGTTCCGGTGTGTCGCGGCCGGTGAGGATCTCGGCCTCCTTGGCGTTGACGACCAGGAGGCGGGCGCCCTGCGTCCACTCCAGGAAGGGCTCGGCGCCCATCCGCTTGAGCGGGGAGGACGAGCCGCCGTCCACCGACACCGACATCTGCGCCTTGCGGGCGAGGTCGAGGGTGTGGATCGCGGCCTTGCGGGAGCCCTCGTTGATCAGGGAGTAGCCGGACAGGTGCAGGTGGGTGCCCTGGTTGAACAGGTCCTTGCAGCGTTCGATGTCCTCGGGGAGGAGCGCGGCGTTGGCGCCGGGGTCGGAGAGCAGGGTCCGGTCGCCCTTGTGGGTGACCATCACCACGCAGGTTCCGGTGGGGCGCTCCCCGTCCATGACGAGGCGGGCGTCGACGCCGTACCCCATCAGTTCCATGTCCCGGTTCCGGCCGGCGATGTCGGAGCCGCGGCGGCCGACGAACGCGACGTCGACCTCCTCCACGGCGAGCCACGCGGCCACGTTGGCGCCCGAGCCACCCCCGTGGATCGTCACGGCGGCTGGTGTGTCGCTCCCCTTGGCCAGGGGAAACGCAGCACGTGCCACGGTATCTGTCATGAGATCGCCGACCACGACCACGCGCGTCATGGAGTCATCACCTCGATCAACACGGCCCGCGCGAGCGGCAATTCTGAGCGTGTGCTCGACCGTAACAGCTCTTGAGGCCCGATTAGGTCTCGAACGCGCAGCGAAACCAAGGAAGCCTGTTTTTTCGTGCCGAGGGCGGCCGGGCGCACGTGCCTTACCCTCGGGTACGTGACCGAGGGTTATCCGGATCAGTGGGAGGCCGACGTCGTCCTCAGCGACGGCGGGACGGCGCATCTGCGGCCCATCCGGACGGCCGACAAGGAGCTCCTGCGCGACTTCTACGCGCGACTGTCCCCGGAGTCGATCTACTACCGGTTCTTCTCGCCGCGCCCGCGGCTGTCGGAGCGTGACATCGAACACTTCACCGGCGTCGACCATGATCGTCGGGTGGCGCTGATCGCCACGATCGGTGAGGAGATGGTGGCGGTCGTCCGGTACGACCGGATCGGCGACCGGATCGGCGACCGGCCGGAGACGGCGGAGGTCGCGTTCCTGGTCGAGGACGCGCACCAGGGCCGCGGGCTCGGGCCGGTGCTGCTGGAGCACATCGCGGCGGCGGCGCGGGAGCGGGGCGTGCGCCGGTTCGTGGCGAGCGTCCTGCCCGACAACCGTCGAATGACGAGAGTGTTCAGGGAGGCGGGGTACCGGGCCGAGCAGCGGTTCGAGGAGGGCGTGATCGAACTCGTCCTGGACCTGGAACCGACCGAGACGTCGGTGGAGGTCATGGCGGCGCGCGAGCATCGGGCGGAGTCGCGGTCGATCCAGCGGCTGCTGTTCCCGGGGTCGGTGGCGGTGATCGGGGCGAGCCGGGCCGAGCACAGCGTCGGGCAGACCGTGCTGCGGAACCTGCTGTCGGGGGACTTCAGCGGGCCTGTGTATCCGGTGCATCCGACTGCGGTTGCGGTGGCGGGCGTCCGCGCTTATCCGTCGGTTCTGGAGATTCCGGACGATGTCGACCTTGCTGTTGTGGCCGTGCGGGCGGACGCCGTCCATGAGGTGGTGGAGGAGTGCGCTAGTAAGGGTGTGCGCGGCCTGGTTGTGGTGTCGTCCGGCTTCGGGGAGATAGGCGAGGACGGACGTGTCCGGCAAAAGGAGCTTGTGCGGCTCGCACGTGCCTATGGGATGCGTGTGGTCGGGCCTAACTGTTTGGGCATCGCCAATACGGACGACGGTGTGCGGCTGAACGCGACACTGGCGCCGACGATGCCAGGACGGGGCCCGGTCGGTTTCTTCTCACAGTCGGGTGCGCTCGGGATCGCGATTCTGCAGCGGACGGCTGAGCGCGGCCTGGGGCTGTCCACGTTCGTGTCGGCGGGGAACCGGGCGGATGTGTCGGGCAACGACCTGATGCAGTACTGGGAGGAGGACCCGGCTACCAAGGCCGTGCTGTTGTATCTGGAGTCCCTGGGTAATCCTCGCAAGTTCGCGCGGCTCGCCCGGAGGCTGGGCCGTCGCAAGCCGATCGTGGCGGTGAAGAGCGGCCGCAGCACGCAGGGCGTCCCCATCGGGCACGCGGCGCGGGCGCTGACGCTGCCCGACCATGCGCTGAGCGCGCTGTTCGAGCAGGCCGGCGTGATCCGCGTGGAGGACCTGTCGGAGCTGTTCGACGTGGCGCAGGTCCTGGCCTACCAGCCGCTCCCGGCGGGCGACCGCGTCGCGATCATCGACAACTCCAACTCGCTGGGGCTGCTGGCGCAGGACGAGGCCGTCGCGCTCGGCCTGGACGTCCGGCCCCGCGTCGACCTCGGCCCGCGCGCGGGCGCGGGCGACTACGAGGCGGCGATCACCGCGGCGCTGGAGGACGAGACGGTCGACGCGGTCGTGGCGCTGTTCACGCCGCCGACGATCGGCGGCTACGACGTGGGCGTCCCCGAGAAGATCCTGCGGCTGGCGGCGGACGGCAGGAAACCGATCGTGGCGACGTATCTGGGCAAGGAGGGCATGCCCGCCGAGCTGCGGGTGACCGGGCCGGACGGGATGCCCGTCGAGGGGTCGGTGCCTTCGTATCCGTCACCGGAGGACGCCGTCCGGGCGCTCGCGTACGTGATCCGGTACGCGCGGTGGCGGCGGCGCCCCGCGGGGCGTACGCCGGAACTCGACGGGGTCGACCGTGACCGTGCTCGGGCGTTGGTCGCCGACTGGCTGGACGCGGCTGACGACCGTGCGGTCGACGCGGCCGACGTGATGGACGGAGAGGGCGGCGTGGAAGGGTCGGCTGAGCAGGCTGTCGAGCTTCTGGCCTGCTATGGCATCGGTGTTGGCGGGGACGAGGACGGGGACGGCGGCGGGGTGCCGGTTCGTGTTGTGATCAGGGAGGATCCTTCGTTCGGGGCGGTGATCTCGTTCGGGATCGCCGACGAGACGGCGGCCCTGCTGGACGATCGCGCCTACCGGCTGTCGCCGCTCGCCGACGTCGACGCCGCCGAGATGATCCGCGCCATCCGCACCGCCCCGCTGCTGCTCGGCCATCGCGGCGCGGAACCGGTGAACCTGACCGCGCTGGAGGAACTGCTGCTGCGCGCGTCCCGCCTCGGTTACGACCTTCCGGAGGTGGCGCGGCTGGAGTTGAGCCCGGTGATGGCGGACGCGTCGGGCGTCACCGTCCGGCGGGTGACGCTGACCCTGGCGCGTCCGCTGGGGCCGCGCCCTGAACTGGAACCTCGCCGCCTCTCCTGAGGCGCCGATCAACCGGCGACCCGGGAGGCCCGGGTGGTGCGGGTGGTGCGGGTTGTGCCCGGGCGCCGGCGGCTGAGAGCTCCGCGGGCGCTTGCACTTCTTCCGCTTGTCGCGCTCGAGCTTGCGCGCTGCCCGCTTGCCGCAGCTTCGACGATCGCTCTTGCACT
This sequence comes from Spirillospora sp., assembly GCA_050698635.1. GTDB lineage: Bacteria > Actinomycetota > Actinomycetes > Streptosporangiales > Streptosporangiaceae > Spirillospora. The sequence goes on along the minus strand of JBOHBY010000449.1, from coordinate 22 downwards.
TCCGCCCGTGCCTCGCCCGGCA
>JBOHBY010000448.1:0-4684 GCA_050698635.1 Spirillospora sp. | reverse complement strand
GCTCCAAGTAAGCTGTCTGACGTCTTACTTTGGGAGGTTTTAGGTGGGTTTGAGCCCTATCCCCGGCGGGTCGACCGTCGACGCGGTGCTGGAGCAGCTCCAGACCCAGATCCGCGACGGTTCCTGGCCGATCGGACGGCGCATCCCCGCCGAGCTGGAACTGGCCGCGCGGCTCGGCGTGAGCCGTCCGGCCGTCCGGGAGGCGATCCGGGCGCTGGTGCACGTCGGTGTGCTGGAGGTCCGGCGCGGGGACGGGACGTACGTCCGCAGCAGCGCCGACCCTCGTCCGCTGCTGCGCCGGTTGGCGCACGCGTCCATCCGGGACGTCTTCGAGTTGCAGCTCGCCTATGACGTCCAGGCCGCCCGGCTCGCCGCGCGGCGCCGCACCGACGCCGACCTGGAACGTCTCGAAGCGCTGCTCCGCGCCCGCGACGCGGCCACCGAGGCGGACACGTTCGGCGCCGCCGACGCGGCGTTCCACCTCGGCGTCGCCGAGTCCTCCCGCAACCCCGTGCTGATCGAGGCGATGCGCTTCTTCACCGACCGGCTCTACGAGTCGCTGCGCGCCGTCAGGCTCGACCACGAGATCCCCGAGGCCGGGCCCGCCGCGCACCGTGCCGTCCTGGACGCGATCGCGGCGTCCGACCCGCGGGCCGCGGCGTCGGCGGCGGCCGCGGTGGTCGAGCCGACGCTGGCCGTCCTGGAAACCCTCACCGCCCGCGAAGAGGCGGCACCTTGACGGGGACGCGGAGTCGCCGGGCCGGGGCGGCCGGTGCCCTGTTGATGATCGTCTTCGTGGCGGTCAACCTGCGTCCGGCGATCGCCACCGTGGGGCCCGTGCTGACCGAGATCAGGGACGAGTTCGGCCTGTCCGGGACGGCGGCGGGCGCGCTGACCACGCTGCCGCTGGCGTTCTTCGGCTCCTACGGGCTCGTCGCGGCGTTCCTGCGGCGCCCGCCGCGCAGCGAGACGCTGCTGGTCACCGCGATGGCGCTGCTCGTCGCCGGGCTGCTGCTGCGGCTGCTGGACGCCCCGTTCCCGCTGTTCGCCGGGTCGCTGGTCGCCGGGATCGCGATCAGCGTCGGCAACATCGCGATGCCCGCGATCATCAAGCGGGACCATCCGACACGGATCACGACGGTCACGGCGATCTACACGGTCGCCGTGTCGGGTGGGGCATCCGTCACCGCCGGTCTGGCCGTCCCGGTCGAGGACATGCTCGACGCCTCATGGCGGCTGCCGCTCGGGCTGCTGGCGATCCCGGCGGCGCTCGCGGGGCTGGTCTGGGTACCGAGGGCGCGCCGGGCCGCGCACGCCGCGCGTTCCGCACCGCCTGCCGCGCACACGCGCGGGATGGCGGCGCGGGTGTGGCGGTCCAGGCTGGCGTGGCAGGTCACGGTGTTCATGGGGCTCCAGTCGCTGCTGGCGTACGTCGTCCTCGGCTGGCTCCCCACGCTCTGCCAGGACCGCGGGATGGACGAGGCCCCGGCCGGATATGTTCTGGCGCTCACGGCGGCGGTCCAGTCGGTCGGGTCGCTGGCCGTCCCGCTGATCGCCCGGCGGACGCGCGACCAGCGTCCGCTGGTGGTCGGCACGGTGGTGCTGACGCTGGCGGGCTTCGCCGGGGCCACCTGGGCGCCGATCGGATCGGTGTGGGGGTGGGCGGTCGTCCTCGGCCTGGGCCAGGGGCTCGGGTTCGCGTCCGCGCTGTCGTTCATCGGGCTGCGCGCCCATGACGCGCAGGTCGCGGCGCAGCTTTCCGGGATGGCGCAGGGTGTCGGCTATGTCATCGCGGCACTCGGCCCGCTCGCGATCGGCGCGCTGCACGACGCCACGGACGGCTGGTCCGTGCCGATGACCGCCGTCCTGCTGGTCTGCGCCTTCATGTCCCTGCCCGGCCTCGCCGCCGGACGCGACCGTTCGATCACGGCACCCCCGAAGGAACCGGCCGAACAAGCCCCCGAAGGGGTTAATGCGGCAATTTGCGGACACATCCCTAATTGACCCTGCGTTCAGGCCGATACTCCATCGGGAGGTGGTCGACATGCTCGCCACGATCCTGGCCGACCCCGCGCTGGCGGACACGGCACCCCGGGGCCCCATGTGGTGGGCGTGGATCATCCCGGTCGTGGCCGTCGTCGGCCTGGTCGCCCGGCTCTCGATGACGGTGCTGGCCTCGTCCCGGAAGATCCACCCCGAGCGCAGGAACGACCAGCACAACCATCGCGGGACGGAGCAGGGCGGCACCTACACCTACCGGCCCGGCATGTTCTCGCACAGCTACCCGCCGAGCCGGGAGTCGCAGTGGGAGGAGTTCCGCCGCGACAACCCCCAGCCCGGCCGCGAACCGAAGGCCCCCTGGCCCGAGGGCGTCCGCTACGAGCAGACGATCTTCAAAGAGGAGTTCGAGGAACTCAAGGACGAGGCCGCCAAGGACGAGGGCTCAAAGAGCGGCACCTAGGCGCTGCCTCAAGCAAGGTGGCCATCGTGCTCGATGACGTCCTACGGGATCGCGTGCCGCGCCCAGCAAATTCGCGATAACTGAGCCACTGAGGCAGATCAGGCTCGCGGGAGGCGCCCACCGTGGCATCCGCACGCCGTCCCCGCCGTCCCCGCCGTCCTCGCCATGGCCGCCATCGCCGCGGGATCGGCTGTTCCGGTTCGTTCGCCCGCGGCCGTCTCGATCTCGGCGAGAATGCGTTCCCGGTCCGCCGGGCCGAGGTAGCGGCCCCGGCTGATCACCGCGTGGATCCTGCGGGTGTTGCCGATGTCGGCCAGCGGGTCGCCGTCCAGTACCACCAGGTCGGCGTACTTACCGGCGGCGATCGTGCCCGACACCCGCTCAAGCCCGACGCACCGCGCGGCGGCCTGCGTAGCGGCCTGCAACGCACGCATCGGCGACAGGCCCGCCCGCACCAGCATGCCCAGCTCGCTGTGGAGGTCGAGGCCGGGGTAGATGAAGGCACCTCCGGCGTCCGTGCCCGCCACGATGCCCACCCCGGCCTCGTCCATCGCCTTGACCAGCCGTAGCTGCGCCTGGAAGTACGCCTGCCACTTGGCGAGCTCCTCCGGCGTCATCGGCTCGCGGTAGTGGCGCACCTCGTCCTCCCACCACTGGCGCACCGACGCGGGCATGTAGCGCAGCGGCGCCTGCAGTTCGGGGTCGTTCAGCAGGTCGTCGGCCGCGCGCCGGAACCGCTGCACCGCCACCAGGGTGGGCGACTGCCAGACGCCGCGCCGGATCATCAGCGCGAACAGCTCGGCTGCCCGGCGCGGGCTGTGCGTCGCCACCGCCTCGCGTTCGACCCGCCACCACCGGCGGCCCCACCAGTCCGGATCGCCGGGATCGGTCGGCATGGCCGCCAGCTCCGCGTACAGGTCACGCGCCCGGGAGGACGTGGTCAGGTACATGCCGTACAGGTGCTCGATCGTGTGCTGGCCCAGCCTGACGGCGTCGTCCACCGGCACCCGGGCCGGCACGTGCCCGGCGAACGGAAGCCGGAGCCGCCGCGCCTCGTCCGCGACGGACGCGTACGCCTCCGGCGACAGGTAGGAGTAGACCTTGGCGAAGTCGGCGTGCTCCCGCCGGGCCTTGCGGACCGCCACCCGCGCCTCGGCGTCGGTCCCGACCACATCGCTCCCCGGCCACGCGCCGGGCGGGCCGTCGATGATGTTGCCGCCGATCACCATGCGCGGGCCGAGCAGCGAGCCGCGCTCGATCCGCCGCCGTACGTCCCGGACCTGCGGCGAGCCGGCCATCTCCCGGACCCCGGTGATCCCGTGCACCACGTGCAGCGGCGGGAAGATCCGGTCGAGGTCGCCGCTGTGGGTGTGCGCGTCCCACAGGCCGGGGATGAGGTGCCTCCCGGCCAGGTCCAGCACGCGTGCCCCGGCCGGTGCCGGACGCTCCGGACGGTGCCCGACGGCGAGGATCCTGTCGCCGGCCAGGACGACCGTCGCGTTCCGCAGCGGCGGCGCGCCGGTCCCGTCGATCAGCGTGGCCCCTGTGAGCACGGTGACGCCGCCGTCAGCGGTGACGCCCTCCGACGCGGCAGCGGAAGGGCCGCCCGGCCAGGCGGACGCAACCACCGTGCCGAAGGCGCCCCCGGCCAGCCAGCCCAACAACTCCCTGCGGTTGAGAGCGCCCACGATTCCCTCGCCTGATCAGCCAGATGACCGTTGATGCCTCACGATCAATGTCATCGATGTGCCTGTCAAGGGTCGGCGATCACGTCCCGATGCCCGCGCTCATACCGGCCACAGGCCACGTGGTGCTCACAGCATCCGAAGGACGAGTCAGCCGCCGAAAGCGCCCGACGCCGGACGGATCGAGCCGACTACGCCGTGCCCCCCTCGCACCTCGACCACCGACAGCTCGTCCAGGGCCGCGGTGTCGAGATCTGGGACGCCCTTGTCTACGTTGAGGGCGCGTAGCAGGGCGACGGTGACGGGGGTTCTGGCGCGCATCGCGCCGTCGTCGATCTTGACGGCGCCCGCCCGGCCGTCGGGTAGGGCGAACGCGTCGACGCCCTCTGCACCGCACTTGACCAGCAGGCCGGGGACGGCGTCCATCAGCAACCGCTCCTCGCGCCGGGTGCCGGACGTCCACTGCGGGTGCGTCCGCATCGCGTCCGCGACCCGCCGTTCGGGCGTGCCGGGCCCGGCCAGAATGAGGGCACGGAAC
>JBOHBY010000447.1:0-1990 GCA_050698635.1 Spirillospora sp. | reverse complement strand
GGTGCGCACGGCGCACCCGCGGCCCTTCGGCGATCAACCCCTGCCTAGTACGTGGTGGACGAGTTCGCGTAGGGGGCCGTGGAGCTGTGCTTCGCCGACGGTGGTGCGGTCGCCGTCGATGTCGATTTCGTACAGGAACTGGTCGGGGATTCGGCCCGGCGGCGGGATCGCCTTCAGATCGACGCGGCCGACGAGTCTCGTCAGCATCGGATCGCTGGCGCTGTCGGATTCGGCGCGCCGCTCGCGCCCCGTGAACCCCCCGCTGCGGACGACTGTCACTCTCACTGCGCTATCCGTTCGCCTCCATGGGGACGCCTACCCCCGTCCAGGCCCGATTCACCGCCTTCGTCTCGGCCGCGTCGGCCCCGTAGAGGCGTGTCGCGGACTTGACGGTCGCGGCGGCGAACCCGGCGAAGTCGGCGTCGGCGGCCAGCGAGCCACCGGTCAGAGTGTCGTACCAGATGCGACCCGTTTTATCCCAGGCATTTCCGCCGATCGCGGTTGCGGCCAGGTAGAAGGCGCGATTGGGAATGCCCGAATTGAGATGGACCCCGCCGTTGTCGCGGTGGGTGTCGACGTAGTGGTCCATGTGGCCGGGCTGCGGGTCCTTGCCGAGCTGCGGGTCGTCGTAGGCGGTGCCGGGCTCCTTCATCGAGCGGAGCGCGACCCCGTTGATCCCCTTGGCGAGCAGGCCCTGGCCGATGAGCCAGTCGGCCTGGTCGGCGGTGTGCTTGAGGTGCCACTGCTTGATGAGGGAGCCGAACACGTCCGACACCGACTCGTTCAGGGCGCCGGACTGGCCGTAGTACTCCAGGTCGGCGGTGTACTGGGTGACGCCGTGGGTGAGCTCGTGGCCGGTGATGTCGAGCGGGCCGGTGAACTCGGTGAAGAAGACGCCGTCGCCGTCGCCGTACACCATCTGCTCGCCGTTCCAGAAGGCGTTGTCGTACTTGTCGCCGTAGTGGACGGTCGAGATCATCTTGAGGCCCGCGCCGTCGATCGAGTTGCGCCGGTACGCGGCCTCGAAGAAGTCGAAGGTCGCGCCGAGCCAGTCGTAGGCCTGGTCGACGCCCTTGTCGCCGGTCGCGGGCGCCCCCTCCGTCCGGACCGTCCTGCCGGGCAGTTCCTCGCGGTTCCCGGCGTCGTTGATCGTCCGGTCGGGGACGAAGTCCTCGGTGGGGGAGGGGGCCGTGGGCCGGAGCATCCGGCGCTCGGTGGCCTGCAGGGAGCTGAGGGCCAGTGTTCGGCGGGCGCGTGCGCGGAGGGCCGGATCGTCTGCGTCGTGGGCGATGCGTTCCAGCATGTGCGGCGGCACGATGTGGCATCTCATGCCACAACGCTGCCAGGTCCTTGTGATTCGAGCCACAACTTTCATCATGACGCTACGGCCGAATCCGGTCACGGTACGTAATTGTTATACGGCGCTGTGAGCACGGGTCGTAGGACTTGTGGAGATCGTGGGGAGATGCCCCGGCTTGGCGGCGAGGCACGCGGTGACGTGCGTCAGAATGAACGGGTGACCCTCTACCGCGACGAAGGCATCGTCCTGCGCACCCAGAAGCTGGGCGAGGCCGACCGCATCGTGACGGTGCTGACCCGGCGCACCGGCCGGATCCGCGCCGCGGCGAAGGGGGTCCGCAAGACCAAGTCGCGGTTCGGGGCGCGGCTGGAGCCGTTCACGCACGTCGACCTGCAGCTTTACGAGCGGCGCTCGCTCGACCTGATCACGCAGGCGGAGACGCTGCGCCCGTACGGGGAGGCGCTCGTGGCCGACTATCCCCGCTACACGGCCGGGACGGCGATGCTGGAGACCGCCGACAAGCTCGCCGGCGAGGAGGGCGAGCCCGCGCTGCGGCAGTTCCTGCTCCTGGTCGGCGGGCTGCGGACGCTCGCCGAGCGCGCCCACGACCCGCGGCTCGTCCTGGACGCGTTCCTGCTGCGGTCACTGTCGGTCGCCGGCTGGGCGCCCGCGCTCGACGAGTGCTGCCGC
>JBOHBY010000446.1:0-2743 GCA_050698635.1 Spirillospora sp. | reverse complement strand
GCTCCGCGAGGCGTGGACGGAACGCCGCTGGCGCTCGATCGGCGGCCTCGCCGCGCTGTTCGGCGGCGCCGGGGCCGTCACCGCGATCTCCTACGCGCTCGCCGGTCCGCACGCCCTCGACCGGGTGCGGGAGGCGAGCGACATGGTCTCGTTCGCCACCCCGTGGCACCTGGTGGACGAGTGGCTGGGCCGCGGCTCCCAGCGCACCATCATCAAGGCCGGTGCCCTGCTGGTCGGGATCGCGCTGTTCGTGCTCCTCGTCCGCGTCCTGCCGACGGACGAGACGAAGGGCACCGCCGCCGCCGTCGAGCCGGCGGGACATCTCGCACGGGACGCGGAGAACCGCAAGGTCGCGGCGGCGTTCGTCCTCGCCTGGCTGCTCGCCGCCCCCTACGCGCTGCCCTGGTACGACGGGTTCGGCTGGGCGGTGCTGGCCCTGCTGCCGTGGACGCGCGTCGACTGGATCCTCCTCGCGCACACCACCGCGCTCAGCCTCGCCTACCTCCCGGCCCGCGCGCCCGCCCGCATCAAGCTGCCCGACGACCTGGCCTGGCTGTTCACCGTCGTTCGGCCGACGGTGATCCCGTGGACGCTGCTGGCGATTCTGGCGGCGCTGGTGGTTCAGAGTCTTCGTTCCACAAGTCGATCTCCAGCGCCCGGACCCCGGCCGCGAGCATCAGCGGAGTCGCCAGGCTGAACGCGACCGACAGGATCACCACGCCCGAGTCGTTCACCAGCATCCCGATGACGCCGACCGTCAGCGCGCACAGCAGCGCCGGACGCATCGTCACCGTGTGCTCGTAGGCGCGTTGCAGCAGCGAGATCCGCCACCGCGTCGGCCGCGCCAGCACGAAGAACAGGAACCCGATCGCGGCGGCGAGCGGCAGCGTCAGGTGCCAGTACCCGAGGCTGTTCAGCATCGCGTTGAACTTGCGGACGATGACGCCCCACGCGTCGCCGTCCATGAGGTCCTGCCAGAAGCGGCCGAGGTGCGTCGGGTTGGCGCTCTTGGAGTTCAGGTACGAGATGAACAGCACCAGCACGGCGCCCGCCACGCAGAACACCGCGAGCTTCAGCGGCGAGACGCGCCGTCCGGTGACCATCAGGCCGAGCATCGCGAACGCGGGGACCATCGCCAGCACGCCGCCGAAGTCGCTGCCCCACGCCGGGAGCCCGTCGACCGCGACCGCGAACGCCCCGATCCCGGCGACGATTGCGAGCGCGACCGTCTTGCGGCCCGCGCGCAGCGGGAACTCCGTCAGCCACGCCGCCGTGAGGATCGCGGCGACGGCGAACAACGAGAACGCCTGGTTGCCGAAGCCGTAGAACCGTCCGGCGACCAGCGCCGTGTAACCCATCAGCGTGTTCAGCTGGAGGCTCGACCCGGTCATCACGTCCAGCGCCAGGACCAGCGCCGTCACCAGCGTGATCACCAGACCGGGCGCGAACGCCGACCGGCGCCACGGACCGGCGAGCGCCACCCCCGCCAGCAGTCCCGCGAAGCCGAGCACCGTGCAGATCAGGACGGGCGTCGCGTGGTCGGCCCGCCACCACGGCAGCAGCCCGGCGAGGAACGACGCACCCGTCACCGCGCCGCCGAGCAGCGCGATCACCCGGGTCCCGCCGAGGATCCGCGCCCTGGACCTGCGGTCGCCGCCGACCCGCCGCAGCGCGAGCGCCGCGATCCCGTACAGGACGAGCTGCGTCGCGAACAGCACCCAGTAGAACGACGTCTGGACGCTGCGGATCGCCTGCGCGGCGACGTCCTCGTCCTCCAGTGCCTCGACCCGGTCTTGCGTGGTCTGCTTCGTCGGCTGCGAGCGCCACACCGAGCCGACGGCCTCCTTCGGCTGGTGCAGCCCGAGGAGCTTCATCGTCGTCGCGGTCAGGTCGGTGAGCGTGACGAGGCCGTCCTGCCGGGTGGCGCCGGACGTCATGCCCCCCGCCCGGTACCCGCCGCCCCCCTTGGTCTTCGCGATCGCGACGCGCAGGTGCGGGTCGACGCTGACGTCGGACAGGCCCGCGACCAGGACCGTCGTCCCGTCCGGGACACCGGCCACGACCTGGCCGACCCGGCGGTCCGCGGCGGCCGCCGCCTCGGCGCGCTCGCCCTCCGACAGCGGCTCCTGCTCGCCCTCAAGGTCGACTCCGGCTTCGATATAGGCGCGGAACAGGTCGTCGACGTCGACGGCGGCGAGCGGGCAGCGCGCCCATTCGGCGGCCGTCACCTTGTCGGGCGTCGCGACATACCGGTCGACGCGTCCGCCGCCGTCGCCCGCCCCGAACACCGCGCCGGGACCGACCGCCAGCGTGCAGCCGCCCGCCCTGTGGACGGCGTCGCCCAGCAGCCCGACCTGCGCGTGGTAGTTCGTGTCGGCGTTGTCGCTCTTGATCGCCGGCCAGGCGGGCGCGATGGCGCCCCCCAGCGGCGGCGGGCCCGTGGGGGAGGGCTGGCCGGGCAGGATCGGCGAGGCCGGGAGCGCGCAGTTCCCGTTCTGCAGCCGGGACCGCTGCCCCGCCGACAGCGTCAGCCAGGCGTCGGTCGGGCAGGTGCTGGTCCGCGTCGTGCGGACGCTGAGGCTCGCGGCGGACCCGTCCGCCGTCAGCCCCCACAGCGCGGGCGTGTTCTCCCGGTCGATGTCGCTCCACTTCAGCCCCGGAACGCCGACGACCACCACCCGCCCGTTCACCGCCGCGCCCCGCGTGGCCTCCGCGCCCTCCGCCCGTGCGGCCTCCGCCCGCG